>CAMVBD010000027.1 GCA_947165615.1 uncultured Clostridia bacterium
GGCGCAGGAAGAATTCGAAAAACAGTTCGCAAACGTTGACATCGGCATCCAGAACAACACCGAATCCTATCAGCAAGCGATGATCGACTATTCGAATCAAAGCGCGCTTCTGAATGAGAAAAAGGCGGAGTACAATCAAAAGGCCGCCGAACTGCAGTCGAATATCGCGGCGTATGACTCGGCGTTAAAAGAGTATAACGACGGCGTCACGACCGTTCAGACCCTGCGCACGAGTCTGGAGAATACGCAGGAACTGATCGACGCCGCGCAAAGCATGCTGCAGCGGCTCGGCGACTCACAGGTCTCCGGGCTTTCCAACGATCAGGTACAAACCATTCTTTCCATCATGCAGACGGCTTACCCCGAACTCTACAATTCGGTCACGTCGCTCAGCGCCGGAGGACTGGCAAGGGACGTCATTGCGAATCTGACCCCATTTTTGGAGACGGAAAAGGCCAAACTTGCCAAGCAGCAGGAAGAACTGGACGAGGCGCAGGCGATGCTCAACGCCCAAAAGACGATTCTGGACCAGAAAAAACTGGAACTGGAAACCGCGACCCTGCAAAGCAACGAAGCGCAGCGGGAACTGAGCGCCGCGGAGGCGGAACTGCAGGGATACGAACAACTGCTGCAAAGCATGGGCGTCAACCTGCAGAATGCGCAGTTGCAGGCTGCCCTGAAAAAAATGGAAGCGCAGACGAAACTGAGCGAACTGGAAACGCAGATAAAAGCCGCGCCCGCCCAACTTGAGACCGCGCTTGCCACCAAGGCGTCCATTGAATCCCAACTGGAAACAGGACTTGCCTGGGCAAAAGAAAAACTCGCGGACGCACGACTGCTTTATAACAAACTGGACGACGTCGAATGGGATATTTACGACCGCGGCGACACGCCGGGCTATACCGGCTACGGGCAGGCGGTCCGGAATATCGAGATCATTTCGAACATTTTCCCGATTTTCTTTTTTCTTATTTCTTCCCTTGTCGTGCTTACGACCGTGACGCGCCTTGTGGACGAAGACCGGACGCTCATCGGGACCTATAAGGCGCTCGGATACAAAAACGGCGCGATCCTGTCGAAATATGTGATTTATACCCTGCTCGCGGGGATCCTCGGCGCGGGGCTCGGGATGGGACTCGGTTTCCGCCTGATCCCAATGGCGGTCAGCGCGGCCTATTCCATCATGTACGATCTGCCGCCCATGACCTACGTGTTTCCGGTCAACTGGGCGCTGGTCGGACTGGGCATTGCGCTGCTGTCCACGGTCATTGTGACGATTCTTGCCGTACTGGGCAATCTCAGAAAAGCCCCCGCCGTTTTGATGCGGCCGAAAGCCCCGAAAAAGGGCAAGCGGATCTTTTTGGAATATATCCCCTTTATCTGGAAGCGGCTGAGTTTTTCGCTGAAAGTCACGCTGAGGAATATCCTCCGCAACAAGAGCCGGTTCCTTATGACCCTGATCGGGATTGCCGGCTGTACGGCCATGCTGCTCGGTAGCGTCGGTTTTTATAATTCGATCGCCGCCATCAAGGAAAAACAATATGACACGCCGGACGCCATTTCCAAATACGACCTGCAAATCGTATTCGACAATCCGCAGACGTCGCCCGTCCATTCGGCGGAATATACCGCGCTTTCACGCGACAGCCGCATCTCCTCGATGTGTCTGATCTCCATGAAAAACACGACTGCATTCAGCGAGCGGTCTGACAAAACGCTCGAAACCTATCTGCTGTGCCCGGAGAATCCGGAACGGCTGACGGATTTCTTTACGCTGCGATCCCGCACCGATCCGGAGACGACTTATACGCTCGGAGACGAGGGCGCCGTAATCACGGAAAAACTCGCAAGGGATACAAAAACGCAGGTCGGAGATGAAATCTCCTTCCGTGATGCAAACAATGAGACGTTTTCCGTTCCGGTGTCGGCAATCGTGGAAAACTACACGTTCCATTACATTTTCCTGTCGCCTTCCCTCTACGGCAAAGTCATCGGACAGGCGCCTGTCTACACCTATGCGATCGGAACGCTGTCAGACGGACTCAAGTCGTCGGGAGGTTTGGATCTCGACGCACTGAAGGGTTTGATGGCAACCGATTTTATGCGGCAGCCCGGCGTTACCACGGTCGCCTTCACAAGCGAAACGACCAAGAGCATCGGCGAGATCACAAACGCGTTGTCACTTGTCATCGTGATCTTCTTTGTCTCCGCCCTGACGCTTGCGGTCGTCGTCCTGTATAACCTTGCGAACATCAACATCATCGAGCGCACCAGAGAACTCGCGACGCTTAAGGTCCTCGGCTTTAACGAAAGCGAGGTCGGACATTACATTTTGCGCGAAAACGTGACGGTCTCCTTCTTCGGGATCATGTTCGGCATCGGGCTCGGTATTGGGCTGCACAGGCTTCTGATCACCTACACCGCGATCGACACCGTTATGTACGGACAGAGCATCCGCCCGTGGGCCTATGTTCTGTCGGTCTCTCTGACCATTCTTATTATTGCCGCCGTCAACGTGATCCTGCGGCGCAAAACCAAACGGATCGACATGGTCGAATCCCTGAAATCCGTGGAATAAGCGCCGGATAACAGTACAGACCCGCCTGTTTGACGGGTCTGTTTTTCTTTCTTTTGCTTATTTCGGAAGGGAGCCGTTTTCGAGCAGGTGGACGACAAGCCTGGTGCTTCTGAGGTCCAGACCGCCCTTCGCGCCGTCGCGGTGGATCGCGCGGTCGATCTCGTCCGGACTGCGAAGCAGCATCCTGCTGTTGACCGGGGCGTTGTCCTCGAGCAGCAGCACGTAGCCGTTCACCCAGACGGGCAGGTCGTTTTCCCGCAAAAAATGACCGAGGATGAAGACCTGGCGCTTGACCTGCCGCAAGGGGTTTTTGACGGTCTTGACGTAGACCTTGCCGCCCCTGCTGCGGTGGTATTTTGTCCAGTTGAAGTCGTTTTCACTGCCCTCCAGCCGGCCGGAGTAATTCTTGACTTCAATAATGAATACGCCGTTCCGGTTGACGACGACGTTGTCAAGCTCCGTCGTTTTGCCCTCATACGTCACGGGGACGTTTGTCAGCAGCCGGTCCCCTTCCCGCAGGATCTTGACGATTACACCGGTCGCGATCTCCTCCCCGCGCCGGCCGGCGACGTCGGATTCTTTGGCGGCGTCGCGGTTGAGCCGTTTTGTCAGAATGACGCCCAGCGCGATCACGGCGGAAAGGACGGCAGCCGCGATAAGGATCACGGGGATCAGAAAGGCTTGATCGGTCAAAGCGTCCCTCCTTCCTCATAGGCGCACAGCATGTAGTCGCCGAGCCGTTCCAAATGCTTTTCGTAAGCGCGGAATTCCGCGTATTTCGTCTCGCGGGTAAGCCCGGTCCCCCACGCCTTGCCCAGCGCCTCTTTAAAAGTCCAGATTTCAAACAGACGGGACAAAACATCCGGTTCCGTCAAAAGCTCGACGTCCGGCGCCGCAGGTTCGCCGAAAACGTACCGCAGATCGTCCTCACAGCAGAAATAGCGCGTGATACGGGGCATGACCGGGCGGATAAGCTCGACGTCCACGCCGACCTCTCCCCTGTCGGACAGAGCCAGCGCGATCCACTCCCCCGAATGGGCGTAAGAAAACCGGGTCGGAAACGCGGGTGCGTAGGGCTTTCCGGCGTCAGTGAGAAGGATCTCGATGTCGGCGGGGTTGACGCCGTACCGGGACGACAAAGCGCGCCGTACCGCGCAGTCCGCAGCGATACAGCATTTTCTGTCTGCCTCACGCCGATAGGCGCGGCATTTCTCCTGCCGTGCCGGACTCATGTCGGCAAAGGCGGCGGCGTATTCTTCCTCGGTCAGGTCTTCCGTGCGAAGCGTTAAAAGTTCCATCATACACAGACGGAGCCGGGATGCTGTCCCGGCTCCGATTTTTCCGGATCTTATTCCATGTATTCCTCAATGACGCGGATGGCGTCCTCGACGGTCTCAAGGCCCATGGCCTCTCTGTCCGGGATCTCAACGTCGAATTCTTCCTCGATTTCAACGGCAAGATTGACAAGCTCCAGCGAATTGAGTCCGAGATCGGTGCGGATGTTGGTCTCGAGGGTGATCTCTTCCGGGTCGATATCCACGAATTCGCAGATGATATTTCTCATTCTTTCAAGCATAGTTCTGTCTCCTTTTATGCGTTTTTCAGACTTTCGTAATACCGGTCCTCCACCTTTTTGCGGATGACCTTGCGGGTGGAGTTGATCTCAAATTCCGTGGTCGAAACAAACACGTCGTTGATGCGCTTGTAGGCGGGAAGAAGTTTGTTGACGGCGGTCACGTCGTCGCTGACCTTCTGTTTGAGTTCCTCCTCGGTAAGGTCCGGGAAGTCCGCGGGGTCCACCTGGAAGGCGCCGACGATGATCTTCTGCGGACGGCCGTTGATCGGCTTTTCGCCCTCGAACACCACCACCTCATGGATGTAGTCGATGTGCTCCATGCAGAAGGCCTCGACCTCCTCCGGGAAAACGTTTTTGCCGTTGTCGAGGATGATGAGGTTCTTTTTTCTGCCGACGATATAGAGAAGGCCCTTGTCGTCCGTGCGGCCGTAGTCGCCGGTCTTGAACCAGCCGTCCTCAAAGGACGCTTTGGTGGCTTCCTCGTCCTTATAATAGCCCTTGGTGACGTTTTCGCCGCGGATCCAGATCTCGCCCACGCCGTCCTTGTCGGGGTCGTGGATCTTGAACTGCGCCTTCGGGAAGGCTTTGCCCGCGCATTCGGGGTTGCCGCGCACGTCGAGGTTCAGGGTGACCGTGGGAGAGGATTCCGTCAGGCCGTAGCCGTTATAGATATTGAAGCCGATGTCGCACAGGCACTTGACGTACTCAATGCGGGAGGGCGCGCCGCCGCAGGAAAAGGTCGGAAACTTCCCGCCGAATTTTTCCGCGATCTGAGAGAAGAGTTTGGGACGGATGTCGATGCCGACCTTCATGAGGGCGTTTGAGATCCTGATGCCCTTTTTGAGCACCTCGGTGCGGCCGGTCTGCTCGGCGGTCTTCCAGATCGTGTTGTAGATCGTGTCGATGACGAGCGGGACGATCGCCATGGCGTCGGGCTTAAACAGCTGCAGGTTTTTCTGGAAATTTTTGAGGCTGTCGTTGATGTAGACCGTGGCGTTCATATAAAGCGCCGTCAGGATGTTGCAGGACAGTTCGTAAACGTGGTTCATCGGCAGCAGCGAAATGGAGGAGTACTCCGGCGGGATGGATTCCAGCACGCCGTCCGCGTTCTGCGCGAAATTGCCGTGGGTGAGCATGACGCCCTTGTTGACGCCGGTCGTGCCGGACGTAAAGACGATGGCGGCAAGGTCGTCCTTGCGGACCTCTGCGTCGATATACCCGCGCTCGCCCTCGGCGATCAGCTTGCGGCCTTCCTCGAGCAGCCCCTCGAAGGAGAGGATGTTTTCTTCGGGATAGTCCTTATTGAAGCAGATGCCCACCGTGCAGGCCTCGTCGTGGCCGAGGTGGTATTTCGCGGTCTTTTGGTACATTTTGGAGAAAAACACGCCCTCGACGTCCGCTTTTGAAAGCAGCATGGAGATGGTGTCGTCCGTCAGCTCCTTGTCAATGGGAACGATGACGCCCACGCCGCAGGTCACGGCAAAATAGGCGACGACCCACGCGTAGGAGTTTTCGGACACGATGCCGAGATGCTTGCCCTTGAAGCCGTGATGCAGCAGCGCCGTGCCGAGTGCGAAGACGTCGCTGCGGAACTCACGCACCGTATGCTGGATGATCTCTTCCTTGCGCTTCTCGACCATGCAGATGCGGTCGCCGTAGACTTCCATGCGCTCGATGATCTGCTTTAGGGTGAGGAGTTCTCCCATCATGTGGACCTGATGGCGGATCCGCGCGAGTTCTTTTTTCTCTTTTTTGGTAAATTCAGCCATGTCGTCCTCCTTATTCGGCCTTTACGCCGTCCATCAGTTTGCCGATGGTCGTATCGGGCGCGTCGATGCCCTTGAGAATGATGTCCACCATGTTGTCGTGGAGATTTTTGACGTCCTCGGGTGTGACGATCTTTACGCGGTACATATAGTGCATCATGATGCCGCCGGTCTCGGGATCGGGATAGCAGATGGCGTAGAGGGGATTAAAGTAATGACCGAGGTTGTAGGTCTCGAAGTCGACCTGCATGTCGCCCATCTGATCCACGGGGATCGGCAGCCACGAGAACATGAACGCGGCGACGCCCTCGGTGGTGGCGTGATGATACATCTTCATAAGCATGCCCCTTGCGAAGATGAAGGGAAAGCTCAGATGCCGGTAAAGCGCCGTGCGCACGCGGAAAATCTCGTCAAGGCCCTCCTTGAAGGTCGCGGTCTCGGGAATGATGGTACGTACCTGCAGCGTCTGCGCCATGCAGCCGCCGGTCTGCATATCCTTGTAGGACACGCGCTTGGAGCACATCAGGTTATAGAACACGTCTTCCGTCCGGTAGTTGATGGCGGAGCAGTAGGTGCGCATGGCAAAGGTGAACAGGCTTTCGGGCGCGACGTTGTTCTGACGGCAGAAGTCGAAGATCTTTGTCGCCTTTTCCTTGTCGATGGGAAAGGCGATGACCTTGGCCTTGGAATTCTGCGGGGCGTAAGCGGCCTTTGTGACGTGCAGATCGGGGTTCCCGGTCTTTTTGCGTTCCTTTTCAAGGAGCGCCGGACCGTGCACGCCGGCATAGAAGGGCTCGCCGCCCTTGGCGAAGTACTCCGCGTAAAACGCCCGGCCCTTCGCGAGCCGCTTTTCGTCGGAGGATTTTTCGAGTTCCTTGACGATGTACTCCTCATAGGAATAGAGGGGCGCGGGCATATCCTCGCCTTTTAACAGCGCCTTATAGATATTCAACAGGTCGTAGAAAAAGACCATCATGCCCATGGCGTCGATGGCAAGGTGCGAGCAGCAGAGATACACGCCCTTTTTGCCGTCGGCGGCCACAAAGAAGTATATGCGCAGGATCTCGTCCTTTAAGAAGCGCACGGGCTTCTGCGCGTCCTTCTGGAAGAACGCGTCCTGCTCCTCTTTGGAGGTAAAATGCAGGATCGGAACGCTTTCCACCCGGTAGGAATCCAAAAAATACTGCTTTAACTGTCCCTTGACCTGTTTGAAGCGCAGGCGCAGGGAGTCGTTGCGGGCGTACTCGATATTCAGCGCCTTTGTAAGCAGTTCAAAGTCGATATCCTTATTGACGGAAAAGGACGTGGGGATCTGCACGATCTGCTTGTGGGGGCTGAATTTGACCATCAGGTACATATTGAGCTGCGAAGGGATCAAATCGTAATAATTCGGCATAGACGCACCTTCCTGCATTATAAAAAGTATAGTTATATATATTTTAACATAGAAAAGTCCGAAATGCAAGATTTCGGACGAAGGTTTTTGCGGGATTCGGCTGTTTAAACGGGATGCGCTTAGAAACTGCGCACGTTTTCAAAACCGTTTTCCTTAAGCGCTTTGCGCCAACAGGTGAAGCACATGCTCTCGTACCGGTCGTTGCCGCCGAGCGCCACCTGCGGGCCCTCAACGGTGACCTTGCCGTTTTCGTCAAAGCGCGCGTTGACAAAGGCCTTGTGGCCGCAGTTGCAGACGGATTTGATCTCAATGATGTCGTCGGCGAGCTGCAAAAGCGCCTTGCTGCCCGGGAACATCCGGCACTGGAAATCCGTGCGCAGGCCGAAGCAGAACGCGGGGATGTTGTAATCCGACACGGTCTCCCGAAGCTGCCAGATCTGCTCCTCGGTGAAAAACTGGGACTCGTCCGAAATGATGACCTCGTAGTTTTCGCCGTCCATGCGCATGACCTCAAAGATTTTGCGGATGCTCATTTCGGGCGTAATAATGTCGGCCTCCGCCTCGAGTCCGATGCGCGAGCGTAGGATCGCCGCGCCGTCGCGGTTGTCCGTGGAGGGCTTGATGAGCCACACCTTGGAGCCCTTTTCCTCATAATTAAAGCGCGTCATCAGCGCCTGCGCGGTCTTGGAGGAGCCCATTGCCCCATATTTGAAATACAGTTTTGCGGATTTCATGCTATCCCCTCTTCTTTTATGATCACCCGTACGCTTATCAGTATAGCATACCGGACGCGGCAAGGCAAGCATAAAAAAATTTTATCGGTCCCGAACATGGGACGCAGAACGCAAATCGGTCAAATAACATGAAGCGCCCCAAGAGGCGCTTCACGCATAAGGATATCCGGATCAGAACAGGCCGGAAATGCGGCCGTTTTCGTCGACGTCGATGTTTTCGGCGGCGGGCTTTTTGGGAAGGCCGGGCATGGTGAGGATGTCGCCGGTCAGAACGACGATGAAGCCGGCGCCGGCGGAGACCTTGACGTTTTTGACCGTCACGGTGAAGTCCTCGGGCGCGCCGAGAAGCGTCGGGTCGTCGGAAAAACTGTACTGGGTCTTGGCGATACAGACGGGGATCTTGTCGTAGCCGAGCTTTGTGAGCTGCTCGATCTGCTTCTTTGCGGCGGGCAGGATGTTGATACCCTTGCCGCCGTAGATCTTTTTGACGACGGCCTCGATCTTTTCCTCAATGGAGCAGTCAAGGTCATAAGAGAAGGTAAAGTCGCCTTTTTCCTCTTCGCACAGGCGGACGACCTCTCTCGCGAGTGCCTCGCCGCCCTTGCCGCCCTCGGCCCAGACGGTCGAAAGCACGGTATTGACGCCGAGCGCGCGGCACTTTTCGATGATGAAGTCGATCTCCTTGTCCGTATCGGTCGGGAAGCGGTTGACCGCGACGACGGCGGGGAGCTTGTAGACGTTTTTGATGTTGGAAACGTGGCGCAGGAGGTTCGGGATGCCCTTTTCGAGCGCGTTAAGATCCTCGGTCGCAAGGCTCTTTTTGTCGAGACCTCCGTGCATTTTGAGCGCGCGGACGGTCGCGACGATGACGACGGCGTCGGGGGTGAGCCCCGCCATGCGGCACTTGATGTCGAGGAACTTTTCCGCGCCGAGGTCCGCGCCGAAACCGGCCTCCGTGACGGTGTAGTCGCCCATTTTGAGCGCCGCCTTGGTGGCGATGACGGAGTTGCAGCCGTGGGCGATGTTTGCGAACGGGCCGCCGTGCACGAAGGCGGGGGTGCCCTCGAGCGTCTGCACGAGATTGGGCTTTAAGGCGTCCTTGAGCAGCGCGGTCATGGCGCCGACGGCGTTGAGATCGCCGGCGGTGACGGGTTTGTCGTCATAGGTATAGCCGACGATGATGCGGGAAAGGCGCTCCTTGAGGTCCGTAATGGAATTCGCAAGGCAGAACACCGCCATGATCTCGGACGCGACGGTGATGTCGTAGCCGTCC
>CAMVBD010000028.1 GCA_947165615.1 uncultured Clostridia bacterium
CAGGGAATTGTTGAAAAACTGCAGGAGCTCGGCGCCCTGCATGGCGGCGGGGTCCTTGGGCGTTTCGGCCGTCGGGGCGTCGGGAGCCGTCGCAGACGGCGCCGGCAGGGTGGAGGCGTCCGTCGGCAGGGGAGCCGTCGGGACCGTCACGGTCGGGACCGTGGTCTCCGGCGCGGCGTACGAAGAAGACGGCGCCGTCGGCGTTCCGGCGCTCGGGACTGTCTGGCCGCCGGCTCCCGCGGGGACGGGAATGTCGATTTTGATGGTATAGCAGCCGGCAAGCAGAATAAGGATCAGGAACAGGGCGGTCACTACCGCAAAGCGGCCTTTTTTCATGGTCGTCGTCTCCTTGTAAAATACGTTCAAAACAGCGCTGGGTGTTCTTTTTTTGACACAAACCGCTATGATGACTTTACTCCAAAATCGGCGTTTTGTCAAGGCGCATGGCGTTTTTTCAACATTTTGCTGGATTTTGTCAGCAATTCCCTGGCCGTCCGTATTTTTTGAGTTGACGAACGCCGAAAAAAATATTATACTGATTACAAAAGAAGGGAGGGGTCCGCATGAAAAAAGCGCTTGCGGCTTTGCTGACGGCGCTGCTGACGGTTTTCGGCTGTCTGCCGGTTTTTGCGGCGTCCCCCGTCCCCGCGCCCGGGACCGCGCTTTTAACGCGGGAGCGCACCGCGTCGGACGACACCTTCACGTTCGCCTTTTCGTGTGAAGAGGCGCTGGCGTATGAAGAAAACCGCGCGCTGCTTTACGCCTCGCTCAGCCGCACGTTTTCGGACGCGGAACTCTCGCTGACCGACAGCGCGTGGGTGCTGTACCCCGTGCGCCTGCTGACCGAGGCCGGACGAAACGGGCAGTGGGTCAGCGTAAAACTCACGTCCCCGGCGGACGGGGAACTGACGCTCTCGCTGACGCGGGACATTCTGCCGGCGCTGAAAAAGGGCGGGCTTTATACGCACGGCGCGTTCGACTACCGCCTCCGCTTTTCCGTCGTCGCCGAAACGGACGACTCCCTCCTGCCGCTCTCGGACGAAACAGAGGCAGGCCCCTACACCTGTCCCGAGACCGCCGCCATCGACTTTGTCGTGCCGGAGGGGACACTAAACCCCAACACGGCGTTTCCGTTTCTGCCCTACGGGGACCTGACGCTTTTGTCGCCCACCCATCCCGGCTGCGTCTTCGGCGGCTGGAAAATCGGCGGGACCTACGTTGATACGGTCCCCGGCAACACCATGGACCTGACGGTGGAGGGCGTCTTTACGCCGCGCACGTTTGCGATCAACTACGTGCTGACCACGCGCCCCGGGCCCTTCGTCTACGTCAACAATCAGGAAAATCCCCGCGCCTACGCGTACGGCTCCGGCGAACGGCTCTATTCGCTCGTCGCGCCCTCCGGCTACGTCTTTGCCGGTTGGTACCGCGACGCCGCGTTTTCGGGCGCGCCGCTTTTGTCCGTCCCGAAAGAATCGGTCGGCGACCTCGTGCTGTACGCCAGATGGCTGACCGAAGAGGAATACGAAAACGAACTCGCGTCCCGGGGGCACTGGGGCGACCTTGACGCGGACGGCAAGATCACCGCCTCGGACGCAAGGCTTTGCCTGCGCGCCGCCGTGGGGCTTGAAACGCTGTCGGGCTTTTTGGCTGCCCGCGCGGATTTTGACAACAAGGGACGTCTGACCGCCGGGGACGCCAGGACCGTCCTGCGCCTTGCCGTGGGGCTGGACGCCCTTCCGGACGTGCTGCGCCGCGCCGGACGGATCGAATAACGGGAAGAGAACAGACCGCTTTGCGGTCGGAAAGGAAGCCGATATGCTCAAAAAACCGCTGAGCCTTCTGCTTGCGCTTTGTATTATTATTTGCGCCGCCGCGCCGGCGTTTGCCGAAACCGGCCCGCGCTACCGCGTGAGCGTGCCGCGCGCCGTCGTCCTAAAGGAACCCTCCGTCATGAGCGAGGTCGTCGCCGAGCTCCCGCAGGGCACGGTCGTGACCGAAAACGCGCGGGAGGGCAGTTTTATCCGGTTTTATCTGCCGTCCGAGGGGCTCACCGGCTGGGTCCACCTCGGCAATCTCACGCCCCTGCCGTCCGGTCCGTCGGACATGACGGGGATCACCGTTTCGCGCCTGCCGGATAAGACGGTTTATGTGGAAGGGGAGGAGGCTTTCGTCTCCGACGGGCTTGTCGTCACGGCTTCCTTTAAGGACGGCACGACCCGGGAACTCAAGGGCTATACCCTTCTTGTCCCCGCGTTCAACACCTATGGAGAAAAGACCGTCGAGGTCCTTTACACCGACGCCGGCGTCACGTTTTTTGCGTCCTTTGCCGTCACCGTCGTCAAGGTCCCCGTCGCGTCCGTGACCCTGCTGACCCCGCCCGACAAGACCGAGTATATTGAAAATCAGCCCCTGGACCTGACCGGCCTTACCCTGCGGGTAGCGTACCTTGACGGCAGGCCGGACGAGATCCGTTCCGCCGCCGACGTCGTGGCCGACCCCGCCTTTTCCATCCTCGGCTGCCATTCCGAGACCCCGGGCGGCAAGGTGCCGTTCGGCTCGCATACCTTGCAGATCGTTTACCGCTATCCGGAGTTTTCCGTTTCGTTTTCCGTCACCGCCCGGCGGCGCGTCATGACCGGCCTTTCGATCCTGACGCCGCCCGACTCTTTGACGGTCTACCGCAGGGACGAGGTCCCCGCCCTTTCCGGCATGACGCTGGAGGCAAAATATGACAACGGCGAGACGCAGATCCTCAGCCCCGCCGACTGTGAGATTTTATGCGACCCCGCCGCGTTCGTCATCGGTGAGGGCAACCGGGTCACCCTGTCCTACGGCGGCTTTTCGGTCTCGGTGGATCTGACCTATCTGCCGGACGAGCCCGCAGGCATCCGCATCCAGACCCCCACAAAACTGTATTTCACCCTCGGCGAACCCATTGACCTGAGGGATCTCAAGGTCTGCGTCCGCTATCTGTCCGGGCGCGAGGTCGAGGTCACGGATTATACATTGAGTCCCGTGGACCCCAAAATGACCGCCGCGCAGACGCTGACCGTGACCTACGGCTCCTACGCCGGCGTGTTCACCATCTTTATTTCCCCCTATTACCGCCGCGGCGACATTGACAACGACGCCGCCGTCACCGCAGCCGACGCGCGTTACGCGCTGCGCACCGCCGTGGGACTGATGACGCTGGGCGGACAGGCGTTTACCGCCGCCGACGCCGACCGGGACGGACAGATCACCGCCGCCGACGCGCGTCTCATTCTGCGCTGCGCCGTGGACCTCGAGGACCTCGGGATCTATGAAGTGCTGCTGCCCCAAACCGCATAAAAGGAGAATGACCATGCTGAAAAACGAAGACAACGAATTTTTTGTGAGCTTTACCGACGAAAACGGCGTCGCCAACAACTTTGAGATCCTTGCCGAGCTGGAATTTGAGGGCAGGGAATACGCCGTCATGCTGCCGGAGGTCGGCTCTCCCTCCGAAAACGGCCTGTTGTACGTGTTTGAGATCGTGGAGGAACTTGACTCCGACACCGACACCTTCGTCGGCGTGGACGACCAGCGCGTCATCGACGGCGTGTACGACCTGTTTATGCGGGAAGCGGAGAAACTGGATCTGTAAAATGAGCCGCAGAAACCGTCAAAAAAAGAACCTCCGGGACCGGGAATCGGTTTCGGAGGTTTTTGGATGGGAACAAGAAGGGGAAAACCGTTCTAAAAAAACAAGTCGAAAAAAACATCTGTGACGGCGTTAAACAGATTGACGACGGCTGAGAAAAAAAAGACGAAAAAGAACAGAAAGCCCGTCGGAAGCAGAATCGATACTGAAAGCGCGTAGGGCTTCATAAGGGATTCCCGATCCAGCCTGCCGAATAAAAACAGGGCGATCAGAGCCATTGCAAAAACAAAAGACGCTCCGAGAAGAATCCATGAGACCTGTAATCCCGTGTTGTTTGACATCTCTTCGAGAGAAGGAAAAAGGAGAAAGGAAATCGGGTTTTTCCCGTATTTACTGCGGGAATAAAAATAAAACGCTACGCTGCCCCATCCGGCGATCAATGCGGCGAGTTTCAGACAGAGTGCTGCCATCAGTACCGCACGGGAGGAATGAATCGGTTTTTTTTGTTTTTTCATGCGCACTCTCCTCCCTGGTTCATTTGCAAGAGATCCTGTTCCGTACGTTCTGTGAAATTAACCAGTTTGCCGCTTTTGTCTACACAGAGAATGTTTTTTTTAAGATTTGAAGAAACGGCGATTGACAAATCTGTTGAAACGTTCGGACATATTTCAGATTTTGTAAAGTAACCGTTGGATAAATAGGATATTTCCATGTTGCATTTTTGGGAATTAAAAGGATGTGCAATAAAAGAAATATCGTGATTTCTAAAAATGTATTGATAAGAATCATTGCCCAAGGACCAAACTGTTCCGTAGCGAATGCGTGTCCCATCTTTATTCTCAAGAAGAATAGATTCTCCATCAATTATTAAAGATTCTCCATTTGAAGTCTTTAGTTGTTCTAGTTTTCCCGAATAAACAAGAACCTCAGTTCTGTCATTATCTTCACCTATGAGCCAGCCTTTCTCATTTGTAGTAGGAATGGTTGCCTTAAACAAATCAACTTGATTCATAGATATTGTACTGGGAATAGAAGAGCCTGTTCCATTAATTATATCTCTGACTTTATTCTTAACAGATGTTTTGCCCGGTAGACTTATATGCGATGCTCTCACATGAAGAACAGTATTAGAGCCGCGATTGTATACTGCACTTGCCGTAGAAACGGTTCCATCTCCATTGTTATTTAATTCATATCTTTGCACAGTACCATCTGCATTATAAACGACTCTTGATGGGGTATCCTCTCCAAAACCGACGATCATGTGGAATTCATTTGTCAATCCATTTGCAACATGTATCCAATCTTCACCTATTTTTAAAGATTCATGAAAATCCAGTGCGTCATCAAACATGGTTTTTCTATATCCTGATGCCTTTTTTCCCCATGGTCTATTTTTCATAAATCCCCATGAACTGCTATGTGTTGTGAGAAGTATTTCTCCTCCACGTCGTGAAATATACGGAATATCACCGTTAAGATAATCTGCTGTTGGCAATAATTCATATACGGAAGGATAATTGGATACTAATGTTTTTATTGTGGCTTGCTGTGTGGCTGATGGTAATAAAAAAGTAAAATCTCCAGTCTCCATCACATAAAGCCCTTTTACCGCTCCGGTGAAAGGAGTTCCGATTGTAATGACTTTTGAAACTTTTGCTCTGTTGGTACTTGACAAAGCAAGAAACTTTGATGCGACTAATCCCCCCATACTATGTGCAACAATTATTACTTCGTTGTAGTTAGTTAAGAACTGCTGAAGTTTACTTGCTGCATCGGCACAACCTAAACGCCAGTCATACTTGAAAAGTTTTACATCATATTCTGAAGAGAATTCCCAACTTAAAAAGTTTTTTAAACGTACACATGACAATTCTACAATTTGAACACTATTATTATCTGATACTATTGTGTGAACGCTTGAACCATTTTCATCACATTCTAACCTTTGAAGTTTCTCCTCGTCAAAAGAAAACCATAAATGGTCTCCACCACTCTCTTTCAACGAAGTTCCTCCAATTCCAGGTATTACAACGATTGCTTTGCTTTTAGCTGCATCTGCTACATGCTGCGGAAGCAAACACGGCATGTTTGGGGTTATTCCTGAAAAGAACAGGATTAAAGCTAAAACAATACTTATGGCATGTTTTTTGGGAAACGTAATATTTTCTCTTTCCTTAATCAAAATAATATCCTCCGAGCAAAATGATGTGCGTAAGCCCTATTATACGCAAAACAGCAGATCCTCCTTCTGATGAAGATTAATAATATATTCTATTATTTTTCTTCATACCCCTCCATTATGCATATTTGAAAACAAAAAGCAATGGTGTTTTCCTTTTTTGAACACTTCGTTTACAAATTGTTTTGAATCACGGCGAAGCCGCTGACGTCTAACCCCCAACACCCAGCGCCCCATGCCATAAAAAAGACCGCCGCGGCGGTCGTTTTTATTCAAAGAGTTCCGCGGCCTGTTTCATGGCGTCGGTTACGGGGACGTGCTGGGGACAGGTCTTTTCGCATTTTTTGCAGGCGATGCAGGCGGAGGCCGGCGCGGCCGCCTCGACGGCGCTGCCGTATTTTTCTTTTCCGGCGGCGGTCTGTCCGCTGACAAGGTGCTCGTTGAGCGCGGCGATGACCTCGGGAATGCGGATGCCCTTGGGGCAGCCCTCGAGACAGTAGCCGCAGGCCGTGCAGGGGACGGCGGCGGAGGTCTTCAAAATCTCCTGCGCCCTGCGGATGACCGCCCGCTCCTCTTCGTTCAGGGGCTGAAAGTCTTTCATGTACGACAGGTTATCCTGCATCTGCTGCACGTTCGACATGCCGGACAGCACGGTCATGACGCCGTCCAGAGACGCCGCAAACCGGATGGCCCACGAGGCGGGGGAGGCGTCGGGGTGCACCTGCCGCATCAGGCGCTGGACCTCCTCCGGCGGGTCGGCGAGTTTTCCGCCCTTGACCGGCTCCATAACGACGATCTGCTTTCCGTGCGCGCGGGCGACCTCGTAGTTTCTGCGCGAGGCGATCTTGTCGTTTTCCCAGTCGGCGTAGTTGATCTGCAACTGCACGAATTCCACGTCCGGGTGCTTGGTCAGGATCTCGTCGAGGAGTTCCGGTCCGTCGTGGAACGAAAACCCGTAGTGGCGGATGAGGCCCTCTTTTTTCTTTTCCTTGACAAAGTCCCACAGGTCGAACTTGTCGTACCGGCGCAGGTTGGACCCGAGAAGCGTATGCAGCAGGTAATAGTCGAAGTACCCGGCGCCCGTGCGGCTGAGGCTGGTCTCAAACTGGTTTTTGACCATTTTTTCGGTCATGCCCGGAAACGCGGCGTTGATCTTGGTCGCCAGTGTGAAGCGCTCGCGGTCGTAGCGGTCCACCAGCGCCTTTTTTGCGGCGGCTTCGCTGCCGGGGTAGATGTAGGCGGTGTCAAAATAGGTAAAGCCCGCCTCCATAAACAGGTCCACCATGGTCTTGACCTGCTCGACGTCGATGGACGCCAGTTTTTTCGGCAGGCGCATAAGCCCGAAGCCCAGTTTTTTCGGAGACTCCATTTTTTATTCGCTCCTTTGTATAAATTTACACCGATTATATCATAAGCCCGCCGAAAATACAAGAGGGAAGACCGGACTGAAAATTTTGAAAAAATTGGATTTTCCTATTTATATTTCTTTTCAGATATGTTACAATATATTGATTGACTTTGTAAAGAAAAAGGAAATACTTTTATGTTCATCGACTACGCGAAAATCAAGATCAAGGCGGGCAACGGCGGCAACGGCGCCGTCGCGTTCCACCGCGAAAAATTCGTCGCGTCCGGGGGGCCCGACGGCGGCGACGGCGGCAAGGGCGGCGACGTGGTGTTCGTCGCGGACGACCATCTGTCCACGCTTGCGGACTTCCGCTACAAGTCCAAGTATACGGCCGAAAACGGCGCCAACGGCTCCGGCAGCCGCAAGACCGGCAAAAGCGGCAAGGACCTGATTATCAAGGTCCCGCGCGGCACCATCATCAAGGAAGCCGAGTCCGGCGTCGTGCTGGCGGACATTTCGGGGGACGAGCCCTTTGTCTGCGCCAAGGGCGGCAAGGGCGGCTGGGGCAACCAGCACTTTTCCACCTCCACGCGCCAGACGCCCCGCTTTGCAAGAGACGGCTATCCGGGAGAGAGCTGGGAAGTCATTCTGGAACTCAAACTCCTGGCGGACGTGGGGCTTCTCGGGTATCCCAACGTCGGCAAAAGCACGCTCATTTCCGTCGTCAGCGAGGCAAAGCCCGTCATCGCCGACTATCATTTTACGACCCTGACGCCGGTGCTGGGCGTCGTGCGCATGGACGAGGAGACGTCCTTCGTCATGGCGGACATCCCGGGCCTTATCGAAGGCGCGAACGAGGGCGTCGGCCTCGGGCACCGCTTTCTGCGCCACGTGGAGCGCTGCCGGATGCTGGTGCACATCGTCGACGTCTCGGGCAGCGAGGGCAGAGACCCCGTCGGGGATTTTCTGACCATCAACGAGGAACTGAAAAAGTTCAATCCCGAACTTGCCGAGTGCCCCCAGATCGTTGCCGGCAACAAGATCGACATGGCGACCGACGAGCAGCGCGAGGCGTTCCGGCAGTATATTGCCGGCCTCGGGCTCCCGTATTACGAGATCTGCGCCCCCATTTCCGAGGGCACACAGGAACTCATCAACGCCGTGGCGGCGAAACTTGCGACTCTTCCGCCCGTCCGGCGCTATGAAGCCGAGCCCGTGCCGATGGAGGTCCTCGAGCGCAGGAAGGAGGACGCCGGCTTCAAGGTCACGCGCGACGGCGACGACTTCTACGTCGAGGCGGAGTGGCTTATAAAGATCCTCAACAAGACCGACATGGACGACTACGAAAGCCTGCAGTACTTCCAGCGCGTACTGGAGTCCAGCGGCATCCTCGCGGCCCTTGTCGAACGCGGCGTCAAGGAGGGCGACAACGTCCATATCTACGACCTGGAGTTCGAGTATGTTCCGTAAAAAGAAACGGGACGTCCCCGCTCCCGCCCAAAAACCGGACAGGCTTTCGGCCGACCCCGCCTTTTCGGGGCTTTCGATCCCGGTCGCAAACGAAACGGCGCTCGGCTTCAACGGTCTGACGCTGGCGTTTCTCGGCGACGCGGTATACGAACTCATGGTCCGCAGCGCCGTCCTTGCCCGCTCTCCCGGCAAGGCCGCCGACCTGCACAAAAAAACGATCGGCTACGCCAACGCCGCCTTTCAGGCCGAGGCGGCAAGACGCCTGCTGCCGGAATTGACCGAGGACGAAAAAGCGGCCTTTCTGCGCGGGCGCAACGCCAGCCCCGGTCACGTGCCCAAAAACAAAAGCGGCGCCTCGTGTGTTCGAGGCGCCGTTTCAAAAATCCTAAGTCCCATTTCGTCACGCCGAAGTGGGACATCGTTATCAATTCACAAACACTTTACGTCCATTGCGGATGTAAATGCCACGGGTAGGATGCTCCACCACACGGCCCTGCAGGTCGTAGTAACGGTCGTCCTTCACAGTCTCCTCCACGTGCACTTCGTTCACGCCGGAAACCGTCTGGCTGAAGTCCATCGTGAACGTTCCGTCAAACTCATTGGAGCTGGCATTGGCAAAATCTGCCATATCCAAATACACCTTGTTGGCAGACAAGTCCGTGCCACTATACTTGTA
>CAMVBD010000029.1 GCA_947165615.1 uncultured Clostridia bacterium
GGCTCGGTCGTTGCTTCTGCCTGCGGCAGAGGTCGCCTCCGGCGACCCGCAACCCTTATTTTATCTTTTATATTTTCTCTTTTATCTTTTCTTTTCTCCTCATTTACTGCTATGAATCCTTCCTTCCCTCTCCCCTCTTACGTCCAAACCGCTCTGGCGGTCAGCGAACAAAACGCTCATAAGGCGTATCTTGTGGGCGGGTGCGTGCGCGACCTGTTGCGTGGGGTGGCCCCGGCGGACTACGACCTTGCCGTGTCCTCTTCGACCGAGCGCGATTTTCGGGACTTCCGGGTCATTGAGACGGGGCTCCCGCACGGCACCGTGACCGTGGTGATCGAGGGACACAATCTGGAACTGACGACCTTTCGCGTGGACGGCGGCTACCGCGATTCTCGCCATCCCGACTGTGTGACCTTTACAGGACGGCTGGAGGACGACCTTGCCCGCCGCGACTTTACGGTCAACGCCATGGCCTCCCGCCCGGACGAGGGCCTTCTCGACCTGTTCGGCGGACTCGAGGACCTGCGCAGCGGACGCCCGTTTTACCGAGGACGCGCTGCGGATCCTGCGCGCGCTGCGCTTTGCCTCCGTCCTCGGGTATGAGATCGAGCGGGACACCGCCGAAGCGCTTCTGCGGCAAAAGGAGCGCCTTGCCGCCGTTTCGGCGGAGCGGAAGTTTTCGGAACTCAAAAAACTGCTGTCCGGCAAAAACGCCGAAGCCGTGCTTTTTGGCTTTCGCCCGGTTCTCGAAGCCGTCCTTCCGGCGCTCTCGTCCGTTTCGGATGAGGAGTACCGCGTTTGCGCCCGCGCAGCGGGGAGACTCAGGGACCCCGCGGAGGGCTTTGCCGCCCTGACCGCTTTTTTGCCGGACGAGGATGCCCGCGCCGCCGCAAAAGCCCTGAAGCCCGACAACGCCTTTTTGCGGACGGTTTTGCTGCTGCATGAAAACAAGGACCGCGTATTCCGGTCCAAAGGCGAAGCACGCATTTTTTGCGGGGAGCACGGGGAAGCGGCGCTCCGGTCGCTTCTGCGCCTCAAGGAAGCGCTGTCCGGGAAAAACGAACCGCTTTTGCGCGAAGTGCTGGCGGACCCCGGCGTTTACCCCACGACCGTGAAGGAACTTGCCGTCAACGGGCGGGATCTGGAGGAAATCGGGCTCAAAGGCCCCGCGCTCGGAAAGACCCTGAACGCGCTCCTTTCCGCCGCGGCTGAGGGGGACGTGCCCAATGAACGCGCTCCGCTTTTGCGGCTTGCGCAAACCGCAAATACAAAATTCTGACTGCCTCCCGTTTTTATGGGAGGTTTTTTCCTTTTCTCGCGTTTAAGGGATGAAGAGCGTGAAAGGAGCAGGCTATGGACAAGGGCGCCGACGCATACCGCCGCTTTCTCGCCGGGGACGATACGGGCTTTGTGACCGTCGTTTCCCTGTACGCGGAAGGGCTTATTTCGTTTCTCAGCGGCATGCTGGGACGGCGCGAGCCTGCCGAGGACGCGGCGCAGGAAACCTTTGCGCGGCTGTACGCAAGGCGTCCTGCCTATCGGAACGAAGCGTCCTTCAAGACCTGGCTTTACACCATCGGGCGGCGCGCGGCGCTGGACGAAATACGGCGCACAAAACGGCTCGTTCCCACCGACGAGCCGCCGGACGGGGCGCCGGGGGAAGAGGACCCCGTCCGGACTGCCGAACAGAACGACGTAAAACGCGCTCTGTTGTCAGCCATGGACCGGCTGCCCGCCGCCCAGCGGGACGCGCTGAAACTCACCTATTTCGAGGGACTGAGCAACAAACAGACGGCAAAGGTCCTCGGCAAAAGCGCGCACGCGGTCGAAAACCTTGTCAGCCGCGCCCGCGCCGCCTTAAAAACCGAACTGCTGCGGGAGGGGATCACGAATGAAGACCTGTAAAGAACTGGCCGAGGGCGCCATTGCCCGCGGAAAAATCCTGCGCCGCCGCCGAAAAAAGGCCGTCGCGGCGATCAGCGTTGTCGTCTGCGTCTGTCTGTTGACAGGCGTGCCGCTGTTGCTTCGCACCCCAAAGGCGACTTCGACGCTTCCCGAAGGGGAAGGCGAATGGTACGAAGACGGGAGCGTGGTCATGGAGGAGCCGCACGCCCCCAACGTGACCGCTGAAAAAAGCGGGGAAAGCGAGACGCACACCGTCCCCGCCCCGCCGGACGAAGGTCCCCTGACCGAAGCGGCAGCCCTGCCGTCGGAAGCCCGTCCGTCCGCCGCCGCATCTGAAAAAACGGACCCGGACCCCACTTCTCCTGCTTACCGGCCATCTCTCTCTCCCGGTGAATCGCCGACCGGCGACGGGTCGTTCGGGAACAGCGGCGGGTTTGTGATCCCGACGTCCGGGGATCTGATCCGGACCGGCGAACCGCTGACCGACGAGGAAGCCGCCGCCGTTCTGCCCGCGCGCCTCGTTTCTCTGCAAAGCGTATTGGGCACGGGGCCGCTGACGGCGACAAAACAGGGGCATTGCCACATCCGTCTGCCCGAGAACGTCGGCGAACCGGCAATACTTGCCGTCAACTTCCGGGATTACTACGTCTATGAGGGCGAGACCCTTGTCGCCATTCTGACGCTCGTCAAAGAAAACGGCGTCATCTACGACACCCCGTCCTTCGGCGCGCCGTGGTTCCGGAATCTGCAGTATTACCTCTCCGTCCACACGGGCGACGCGCTCAAATTCTTTTACGCCGGAAACGGGGAGCTTCTGCTGGCGCCGGACGGCGACCCCAAGGGGATCCCGGCGGATATGGCGCCGGAAAACGCCGAAGTTCTTTATGCGCTGTTTGACGCGCCGGAGGCCGTGTATGTACCGTAATCCATTAAAAACGCGCCTGTTGCCGCTGAAAGCCGACCTGCTGTGGCGGACCGTGACCGCGTACTGCCTCGCCCTGATCGCGGCAAGGTTTACGACCGGCGTACCGCTTCTGACGCTCACAAACAAAGCCGTCCTTCCGTTTCTGATCCCGTTTGCCCTTTTCTTTCTGCTTTTGTCGGGGCTCGATCTCCTTGTCCCGGACAAAGCCGTTTCGGTCAGAGCGCTTCCGCCCGCGTTTTTCTGCCTGTGCCTGTCGGCGCTGCGGGACAATAAGGATCCGCGCCTGCCGTTTCTGCTGGCGGGGCTTTGGGCCATCCTCTTTTACCTTCGACGAAAACGTCTGCCGAACGGGCCCCAAAAGCCCCTGTCCGAAAAACACGCCGCCGTGATTACGGTCTGCGGCGGCGTTCTTTTTACCCTTTTTTTGGGGATTTGGGGGTATTTGCGGGTCAAAACCTACACGTCGCCCAATTTTGACTACGGCATTTTCTGCCAGTCCTTTTACCGGATGCGGGAGACCGGCCTGCCGCTTGTGACGTGTGAAAGAGACCGGCTGCTGTCCCATTTCGCGGTTCACCTGTCGCCGTCGCTGTATCTGCTGCTCCCGGCGTTTATGCTGTTCCCCTTTCCGGCGACCCTGAACGTCCTGCAGGCGGTCCTGCTCGGCGCGGCGGTCTTTCCGCTGTATCTGCTGACGGGAAGACTGGGGCTGTCTCCCCGGCGCCGGACGGCGGTCATTATCCTGTACCTGCTGCTGCCCGCGGTGAACCTCGGCGTGGGGTACGATTTTCACGAAAACTGCCTGCTGCCCCTAATGTTGTTCTTCGTCTTTTATTTCTTTGAGCGGAAAAAGCCCCTCCCGGCCTTCGTCTTCGCGGTGCTCACCCTCGGGGTCAAGGAGGACGCCGCGGTGTATCTGCTGTTTTTTGCCCTGTACGCCTTTTTCGGGCGGCGCCGCCGGGGCTTCGGGGCGGGACTGTTTGTCCTTGCCGCCGGGTATTTCCTGCTGGCGACGTATCTCTTAAAAACCTACGGTGACGGCGTCATGACGGGGCGGTACGACAACTTTATCCCGGAGGGCGGGAGCCTGTTTTCGGCGGTCAGGACCGTGCTGCTCGATCCGCTGTTTGTTTTGCCAGAACTCATTGCGGGACAGGCCGTCCCCGACGAAAACAAACTCCTCTATATCCTGCAGGCGCTTATCCCCTTGGGGCTTTTGCCGCTGTTCGCCAAAAAGCCGACGCGGCTGTTTCTCCTGTGTCCCCTGCTGCTCGTAAACCTGATGACCCGCTACCGCTACCAGTACGACGCGGGCTTTCAGTACGGCTTCGGAAGCGCGGCGTGCCTTTTGTATCTCACAGCCTTAAACCTCCCCGACCTCTCGCCCGCCCACGTTAAAACCGCGCTGTCGACGGGCCTTGTCACGGGCCTGTTGTGCTTTTACGTCGGCCCCGCCGCCAGAGCCTTTGTCCCCCTGCGGGCGCTGGCGGACGAGCGCGAGGATTACGCCGCCATGGACGCGTTTTTGGAGACGATCCCAAAGGACGCGAAGGTCGCGGCGTCCACTTGCCTCATCCCGCGCCTTTCCGACCGCGAGACGCTGTATGAGGACCACTACCACGACCCGGTCCCGGGCGAGCGCCTCGACGTTATCCTGATCGACCGGCGCTACGACCACAAGGAAACACTGAAGAAATTCCTCTCGGCCGGGTACGTCCACACAAAGACGCTGACGCTGAACGGACGAGCTCTGATGTTTGTACTGGAGCCGGGATAAGGCCGCGACGCGGCGGGGCCGAGGATTCGCCGCCGCCAGTGGAAGACTCCCCCGCAGTGCGGGGGAGATGTCGACGAAGTCGACAGAGGGGGACGGCCCGGTTAGGGATGAAGGCGAACCGCAGGCTGGAGGAAACACGAGAAAAACGAGCGCTCCAAGCGAAGTTTTTCGACCATGTTTCCGACTGGGCCGTAAGGCACGCGTGCACGGGCGCACGGGAAAATGCAGAATGCAAAAATTACGGAGCCTGCGGGGCGTTTTTGGTCAGGTACGAACGGAGTCCACCCTTCACTCCTCTCTGCTCCCTCCGCGTCACAAGCCGCGAACCAAACGAAAACGCCGCCCAACCGGACGGCGTTTTCTGACAGGAGATGTTTTATGTATGGAACGCGGCGTAAAGCCGCGGAATCTTCCAAAGCCCTCAGGCTCAGCGGTTGTTGACCAAAGCGTTGAGCTCGATGATCTTAGCGAGCTTCTTAAAGGAGAACTTCTTCATCTGACCGATCTCCTTCAGGAGTCTCTGCTCTGTCTCGAAAAGGTCTCTGTCGTATGCGACCATGATCAAAACTCCTTTCTGATTCTTTTTCGCCGGGCTCGATCCTTCCCGGTTTTTCGGTTCGGGCCTGCGCCGCAATCGTGGGCGCGCCCCGGATGAACTTTCGTCTTCCCCGTTCATCACAGTTGTTATTATAGCCGTTTTTTCGGATTTGTCAAGCAATATGCACAATTATCCAATTTTTCGTTTGTGCAATATACACAAAGCCAATTTGTCGAAACCTCTTTGCACAATCCACAGATTCCGCATTCCGGGACGAGAAAACTGGTAAACTTGCACAAGTCCCGCCGTTTCATCTTGAACATTCCGCCCGATAAGCGTCAAAAAAGCGCCCGATTTCGTTTTCGGGCGTTTTTGAAAGTTTGTGAAACTTTTCACAGGATTTCAGATGGATTTCAGAGAATCCAGCGGCGTTGCAGTCTATTTGCAGGGGCCGACGTCCCCGACGCCCCGCTCCTCGGTCGCTGCATTACATTTGTAGGGGCCGACGCCCACGACGCCCCGCGTGGGACGTGTTCCCTGCATTGCAGGACGTCCGGACGACGAGCATTGTAGGGGGCGGCGTCCTCGACGCCCCACGTGGGACGAGTTCCCGGCATTGCAGAACGTCCGGACGACGAGCATTGTAGGGGGCGGCGTCCCCGACGCCCCGTCCCAAATTCCCAAATGGGAGGGCAAATCCCAACGAGACGGCACGGTGTGCCGTGCTACCATTGTAATATCCGCCCGTCCCGTATAACAGAACGTTATTTTAATGCGCGCACCGGCGCGCCACCGAAATTTTGTATTTTGTATTTTGTATTTTGCATTTTTTTACGAGTCTCTCGGGTCCGCGCCGAGCAGGAGCTCCACTTGGCGCAGTACGTCCGCGGGGCGGTCGGCAAAACGGGTGGCGCCGTGCGCCCGCAAAAACGCGCGGTCGCGGAAGCCCCAGGTTACGGCGATGCAGGGCAGGCCGCTGTTTTTTGCGGTCATGAGGTCGACGTCCGAGTCGCCGACGTAAACGGCCTCCTCTTTTGCGGCGCCGAGAGCGGACAGGGCGGCGTAAACCATGTCGGGCGCGGGCTTTCTGGGCACGCCGTCTTTGACGCCGAGGGCGTAATCAAAGCCGCCCTTAAAGTACCGTTCGACGAGTTCCTGCACCGCGTAGTCGGATTTGTTGGAGACGACCGCCGTTTTGACGCCCGCCTGCCGTAAAGACGACAGCAGCGTGTTGATCCCGGGGTAAGCGCGGGTCCTGTCGGCGCAGTGGTCCTTGTAGTAGTCGTTAAAATCGGCAAAGACGGCGTCGACCGTGCCTTTGTCCGACCCTTCCGGCACGGCAAGTTCCACGAGCCTGCGGATGCCGTTGCCGACAAAGCGGCGCACCTCATCAAGACTGCGCTTTGGCAGTCCGTTTTTTGTCAGCGACACGTTTGTCGCGGCATGGAGGTCGGACAGCGTGTCGAGCACCGTGCCGTCCATATCGAATATAACAGATTTCAGCATACGTTCCTTTCGGGTTGAAAAAAGCTGCCTTTCGGCAGCCTTTTTCTCAGTCGATTTCGACCTGGATCTTTTCGTTGTTGCGGTTGCCGGCGGCACGCATGACGACGCGGATCGCCTTGGCGATGTGTCCCTGCTTGCCGATCACTCTGCCGATGTCGTTTTCGGCGACGTGAAGATGGTAGACGATAACGCCCTCTTCGTCGGGCTCATCGACGGTCACGCTCACGTTTTCGGGGTCGTTGACGAGCCCCTTCGCAAGACCGATCAGTAATTCTTCCATCGCGGGCTCCTCTGACTCAGTCCAGGACGCCGTTCTTCTTCAGAAGAACCTTGACGGTATCGGTGGGCTGGGCGCCGTTCTTCAGCCATTCCTTGACCTTGTCGCCGTCGACCTTGACGGTGGCGGGCTCGGTCATGGGATCATAAAAACCGAGTTCCTCGATGAATCTGCCGTCGCGGGGATAACGGGAATCCGCAACAACAATGCGATAGAAGGGTGCCTTTTTCGCGCCCATGCGGCGCAGACGGATCTTAACCATAATAAAATTCCTCCAAAAATAATTTTTGATTTTTATATCGCAAAATACCTGTGTATTTTGAGAATTGCTTACATACGGCCCGTAGGCATGCCGGGCATGCCGCCGGGCATGCCGCCCATGTTCGGCATCATGCGGCGCATTTTCTTTTTGCCGCCCTTGCTGCCGCCGAACTGCTTGAACATTTTCTGCATGTCCTTATATTGCTTCAGAAGACGGTTGACGTCCTCCACTTGCATGCCGCAGCCGGAGGCAATGCGGCGCTTGCGGGACGGGTTGATGATGTCGGGCTTTTCGCGCTCCTTGGGCGTCATGGACAAAATGATCGCCTTGGTGCGGTCAAACTGCCGCTCGTCGATGTCCACGTCCTTGATTTTTTTGCCGACGCCCGGGATCATGGACAACAGGTCCTTGATGGAGCCCATTTTGCGCATTTCCTCAAGCTGATACAATAGATCGTTGAGGTCAAACTTGTTGGCGCGGAGTTTCTTTTCGAGTTCCTCCGCCTTTTTTTCGTCCAACGTCTGCTCCGCCTTTTCGATGAGGGACAATACGTCTCCCATACCGAGGATGCGCGACGCCATGCGGTCGGGGTGGAAGGTGTCGAGGTCGTCCAGTTTTTCGCCGATACCGACGAATTTGATGGGCTTGCCGGTCACGGCGCGGGCGGACAGGGCCGCGCCGCCGCGGGTGTCGCCGTCGAGTTTTGTCAGCACCAGACCGTCGATGCCCAGCGCCTCGTTGAAGGTGGACGCGACGTTGACGGCGTCCTGGCCGAGCATGGAGTCCACGACGAGCAAAATCTCGTGCGGGTGGACGGCGGCCTTGATGTTTTTGAGCTCCTGCATGAGCTCCTGGTCGATATGGAGACGGCCGGCGGTGTCGAGGAACACGTAGTCGTAGCCCTGATCCTTTGCAAGTTTGATGGCCTCTTCGGCGATGGTCACGGGATTTGTGACGCCCATTTCAAAGACCGGCACGCCTGCCTGTTCGCCGACGACCTGCAGCTGCTTGATGGCGGCGGGACGGTAGATGTCGCACGCGACCAGCAGCGGGCGGTGTCCCCTGCCCTTGAGCCACTTGGCGATTTTGGCGGAGTGCGTGGTCTTACCGGAGCCCTGCAGCCCGCACATCATGACGACGGTCGGGGGATGGGGCGCGACGTTGAGCCTTGCCGCGGTGCCGCCCATGAGGGCCGTTAATTCCTCGTTGACGATCTTGATGACCATCTGCGCGGGGGTCAGGCTTTCGGACACCTTGGCGCCGATGGCCTTTTCGGTCACGCGGTTGGTAAAGTCCTTGGCGACCTTGTAGCTGACGTCGGCTTCGAGCAGCGCGAGACGCACCTCGCGCATGGCCTCCTTGACGTCGGCCTCGGTCAGAGAGCCCTTGCTTTTCAGCCGCTTGAACGCGGCGTCCAGTTTATCGGAAAGTCCTTCAAATGCCATGTCGGGCTCCTTTCTCGGTTAGTCTTCGGACAGAGAAAGCGCAATGCTCTTGATGCGCACGGTCAGGTCGCTAATCTCACGCGAAAGGCCCGTTTTGCGGTTTTCGGCGCTGATGCGGCTGGCGCAGTCGATGATCTCGGCAAGGCCCTTTTCCACCTCTTTGAAGCGGCGGACAAGCCCCAGGCGCTCTTCCATTTCGATGAGCTGGCATTCGGCGCGCTTGATGGCGTCCCGGACGCCCTGCCGGGTAATGCCGACGTTTGCGGCGATCTCGGACAGCGACAGATCCTGATTATAGTAAAAATCCAAAAACTCACGCTGCTTGGCCGTGAGCATGTCTCCGTAAAAATCCAGAAGCACCGTGATCTCAAGATTTTTCGCCATGAAAACCGCCCCTTTCTCCGTACTGGTGTAAAGATTTATTCTTTACAGGCAAAGAGTATAGCATAAGGGGGCGCGTTTGTCAAGAGGGAATTTTTAAATGATGTGGGGTGTTGGATGTGGGGTGTTGGATGTCGGTGGCGGCGCGGCGCGCCGCATTTTATAATGGGTACGGGCGGAGCCCGTCCTTCATCC
>CAMVBD010000030.1 GCA_947165615.1 uncultured Clostridia bacterium
AGACGAAGGACAGGGAGATCCGAGCGATTTTGCAGGAACTCTGCCCGACGCAAGCCCTTTTGCGTCTGCATCCGAGGGATACGCTTCCGGAGGATACCGCTCTTTCCGTTGATGAAATCAGGAACCTTTGGGAATTGGAGTGCATTCGTCAGATCGGGGATGATCACGTTCTGATCGGCGCCTTCTCCACCTCCCAGTTCATGCCGAAGATTCTGACAGGCAGAGAACCGACGATCATCTGCACCTACAAGCTGCTGTTCTCCGATCTCAGCCGGGACCCCTGGCCGGAGGTGGATCGTTTCATCTCCGATTTCCGGAAGAACTATTCCGGCCGAGATAAGATTTTCTGCCCCGAAACCATGGAAGAACTGAAAGCTTTGCTCGCCAAGCTCGAAAATGAATAAACTGAAAAACCTCTTCACGTCCGAAAATGAGAATATTCTTGCACTGTTCAACGTACTCGGCCCGCTGATCCTGAACGGCGTCAACTTTCTGACGCTGCCGATTTTTACGCGTCTGCTATCTACAGAAGACTTTGGCCTGATCTCGCTTTATACCACATGGGTTCAGGTCCTCACGATCTTCATGGGCATTCAGACCTTCGGCGCCATCGCGCCTGCCAGGGTGCATATTCCGAAGGAGGAGCATCGGCAGTTTTATTCGAGCATCCTTTCCCTCTCGCTTATCACAACGATCGGTTTTTCCGCGTTGATGCTGGTTTTAATCAAACCGATCGCGGCGTTTATGGAGTTTGATCCGCGCGCTGTGGTCCTGTTGATCCTTCATGCGGCCGGTATGTATTTCGTGAACTTCGGCTCCATGAAGTTTGTTCACAACAAACAGGCAGCGCTCCACTTTCTTGTGTCCGTCAGCGTCACGCTTTCGAGTCTCGGGCTTGCGCTGTTTCTGACGTTGAAGGTCTTTTCGGAAGAGAACCGGTATTGGGGCAGATTGATCGGCTATGCCGCCCCGAACTTCGCAGTCGGGTTGACGCTTGTTGTGATTATTCTGCTGCAGGGCAAAACGCTGTACAGAAAGAAATACTGGTCCTATTGTCTCAAGCTCTGTCTGCCGCTCATTCTGCACAATCTTTCCCAGATCGTGCTGTCGCAGTCGGACCGGGTCATGCTGCAAAAGTTTACGGACGAAACGCAGGTTGGCATTTACAGCGCAATCTTTACAATCGCGCACATCATGAACATCCTGTATAACGCGCTGAATAACACCTGGGTGCCGGTCTATTACGACCACCTGAAGGCAAACGAATTGACCGTGGTTCGGAAACGGGTCGGGAATTATCTGTTTCTCTTTACGGGCTTATCCATCGGTTTTATTCTGTTGTCGCCTGAGGTCACCCGCATCATAGTGAAGGAAGCATATTGGCCGGGGATCCGGCTGATACCGATAATGGTGATTTCCTTCTATATGGTTTTCCTGTATTCCTTTCCGGTCAATTTCGAGTTTTTCCACAAACGGACAAGGATCATCGCAATCGGCACAGTCCTTTCCGCTGCCGTCAACATCGGGCTCAACGCCCTGTTTATTCCGCGATACGGGATGATGGGCGCGGCTGTCGCTACGATGATCTCTTATGTTGCGTTGTTCTTTTTCCACTATTTTATTTCGAAATTTGCCATCGGCGGCGAGTATTTCACGTTCCGCCTGCTTACCTTCCTTCCGGGACTTGCAGCCGTTGCGGCAACGGCAGGCGCTTTCTATCTGCTCTATGACTATTGGTATGTTCGTTGGGCAATCGGCGCCGTTGTCGGCGCAGCGCTCCTGATCCGAATCATCCGGCAGAAAAAAATCTTTTAATCATTTATCGAGGATTCGTTATGAAAGCAATTGCTCTGATCCCCGCCAGATCCGGCAGCAAGGGGATTCCGGACAAGAACATTTTTCCACTCTGCGGTCGGCCCTTGCTGGCGTATACCGTGGATGCGGCGATCCAATCCGGCGTATTTGACCGCGTTATCGTTTCAACAGACTCTGCCGATTACGCGCTTTTATCAAGGAACCTGGGAGCCGAAAGCATACTGCGCGGGGAAGAAGCCTCGGGGGACAGATCTCCGACGTATCTCGTCATCGAAGACCTGTTTCGCCAGATCGGTATGGATTACGATTTTTTCGCTCTGCTTCAGCCAACCTCGCCCCTTCGCAGCGCCAGACATATCCGCGAAGCGGTATCGCTGTTTTCCGAAAGATCGAATCAGTTTGATTTTCTTGTTTCCGTATGCCCCGCGCCTTTTCCGTCGGTTTTGGTGCGTCCGGTGGAGGATGATCTGAGTCTCAAGCATTTTGATACGGACTTTTCCAATTATCGCAGACAGGGCTATCGCGAGTATTCGCCAAACGGCGCCATTTATATCGCCAAGCCGGAGGCATTTCTCAGACAACGGCATTTTTACGGCGCGAGAAGCCTGGCGTATATCATGAATGAAGAGGACTCTGTCGATATCGACCATCCTTTGGATCTGATCGTAGCCGAAGCGATCCTGAAAAGCCGACAGGCCGCTCTGGCGTCCGTCTGATCGCGATTCCGGCATCTTTTCCAAACAAATACGTATGAAAAAAAGCAGGTTACGTAATACCTGCTTTTTTATTACGGAAGCGATTTTCAATCAACCGGAGACGGGCCCTTCATAAAAGGTTTTCTTCAAAGACGGCGCTTCCCGCAAATAGTTTTTGATCTCCGAAATAATTCGCCTGCTCGTGGTACCGTCGCCAAACAGCAGCGACGGTGTGCGAGGCAACCTGACCGCAGCTTCGATTGCGGCAACGATTTGGGGAGCAGACGGCGCGCAGTTAACAACGGAAGGCGCCATCAGCCTCCCTGTCTGCCGCTCTCCGATGTTGACGGTTGGCGTTCCGATTACCGGCGCTTCCAATACTCCGCTCGAGGAGTTGCCCAAAACAAAAGCCGCGTACCGAACGGCGGAAAGATACCGGCGCATACCGAGACTGGAATAAAAACTCGCATCCGGCTGTTCCTCACAAAACGCTTTCAGCAGACGGTTCACGGTATCGCCGCCATCGTCCGCATTCGCCATGGTAATGACATACGCATATTCATTTTTCTGACGCATGGCTTCCATCAGGGCGTTGACCTGCGATTCGGCAGAGCCTTCCTCCAACGTTACGGGATGGAACGTAACAACCGAATAGGGCTTGTCTGCGGGCAGCTTCAGATCCTGTCGCAGCTGTGCTTCTGAGAGAAGCGGCTGCCGAAGGATATTCTCCGTTCCGAGCGATCCAACGTTAAAAACCCTGTCCGGCTGCTCACCGAGACGTAAAATCCGCTGCCGGTAAACCTCGGTACAAGGGAAATGCAGCGCGCTCATTTTTGTCAGCGCATGTCTCACGCAGTCGTCAACAGCCCCCTGCGTCAGTTCGCCGCCGTGCAGATGCGCGATCGGGATTCTGGCGTTCATGGCCGCAATGGCAATCCCCAGCATTTCCGTACGATCCCCGAGAATGACAAGCAGATCCGGTCTGTTTTCCGAAAAATAGCGCGCAAAACCGACCGTTGCGTTGGCAACGGTTTTCGAAATTCCGAAGGGCGTATTTTCTTCCTCTAAAATGGGGATCTCCGCCGCGATCGGGAAGCCGTCGTCCAGGATCGCCTGTTTTGTAAAACCGAATTTGGGCGACAAGTGCGTTCCCGTAACAAGCAAAGACAACGTCAGCTCAGGATCCTCAAAAATGGCGCGAATCAACGGCGTCAGGATTCCGTATTCCGCACGGGTCGCGGTCACAACAGCAACGGTCTTCATAATTCAATCAATTCATCCTCTGCAAAATCACGAGGGGCGGTCTTCCCAAGGATCTCATTCCAACGCATCGGGTCCAGGCCGGTGCCGGGGCGTTTGGTCGTCAGATTATCAGTCGAAAAAGGTTCGCCCTTGCGGATCGCTTTTTTTGCGACAATGCTTTTTCTTGCAACGGCGCGATTTTTTCTTTCCGACGGAGTCACTCGCTTCACGCCGTCGCCGAGCGCAAGCGCCACCTTACGCACCCCGGAAACCAGCGCGCACAATTCATCCGGCTCCAGACTCGCTTTGTGATCGGGACCGGGCATATTCCGATCCAGTGTAAAGTGCTTTTCGATCACTGTTGCGCCAAGAGCCACAGCGGCCAGCGAGATCTCGATCCCCTGGGTATGGTCGGAATAACCAACCGGGCAGCCGAAAGCCTCGCGGAAAGCAGGAATCACCCGGAGGTTGACCTCTTCGATCGGCGCAGGGTATTCCGTTGTGCAATGCAGCAGCGTGATTTCGCCCGCCCCGTTTTCTTTCAGCACGCGAAGAGCGGCTTCGATCTCCCTCGGCTCGCTCATTCCGGTAGAAAGGATGACCCGACGATGTGTTTTCGCGATTGCGGTGAGATAGGGATAATTCGTGATTTCGCCCGACGGCACTTTCCAGATTTCCTGCAAGGGAGCAAGGAACTCGATGCTTTCCAGATCGAAGGGCGTGGACAGAAACGTGATGCCGACTTCCTTGCAGTAATCCGCCAGCGTCAGGAAATCCTCAAAATCAAGCAGAAGCCGGCTGAGCATCTCTTTCTGCGATTGAGATACGCCGGTATTCTCTTTCTGATAAGCCGCCATCGGCGCACAAGCGGCGACAAGCGAATCGAGCTTCGCCGTCTGAAACTTTACAATATCCGCGCCGGCGCGTTTTGCTTCGCGCACCAACGCCTTTGCGGTTTCAAGGTCACCATTGTGGTTGACTCCAGCTTCCGCTATGATCAATACCTCGGACACGACGCTTCCTCCTCGACTGTAAGTCCCCGAATCATAACATTCTCTTTTATGTGTTTTTTCACGGTACAGCCCGCGCCCACAATGGCGGCTTTCCCGATTTGAATGCCCTGAATCACAACCGCGCCGGCTCCGATAAACGCATCGTCGTCTACGGTCACGTTTCCGCATAAAATGCTTCCGACGGAAACATGGACGAAGGCCCCGACGCGGCTTTCATGTTCAATGACAGCAGCGGAATTTATTATGGCGTGATCGCCGATCACAGCTTCCGCGTTCACAATCGCGTTTTTCCCAAGGAAAACACCATGTCCCAAAACCGAAAATGGGGATATGACAGCGGACGGGTCCGCAATCACCGGAAAGGAAAACCCGATATCCTGCAGTTTCCCTGCGATTTTTCTGCGGGTCGATGAAGAAAGGATGCTGCCGACCGTAACGAACGCCTGATGATAACCGGCGTCAAACAGAGCAGGCAGCGCATCATCGCCCCCTGCGACCTTCGCGCCGAGTACCGTGCTTCCGACAGGCAGAATCGGGTCAACGATTACCGGCTGCGCGTGCGGATTCTGCCGCCAGAGACAATCCAGCACGCTCTTGCAGTGTCCGCCCCCGCCGACCAGAACGATTTTATCCTCCAAGCTCTCGCCTCATTTCAATCGAATTGACGCCTCCGATCCCCAGCTTCTTTTCCATCCGTTTCATTTCCTCAAACTCCCCCATATCCAGGAAGGAATCCTCACTGACCGGATACATGCCGACCTGCTTTCCCTGCTTCATCAGCGCGTCCGCCAGCATCGGCATATGGAAAAACGTATCTTCGGGGATCATAGCCAGGCAGTCCGGCTCCACAACATACATTCCCGTATTGATAAAAAAGGAAAACGAGGGCTTTTCCTCCATTTCGGTGATCACACCGTTTTCCCGCGTATGCAGCACGCCGTAGGGCACCGTCATATTCTTCAGCGCGGCAACAATGGTCAGCGCGTTTCCGCTTTCCTTGTGTCGGCGCACGATCTCGCCATAATCCGCTTCGATCAGGGAATCACAGTTCGCTACAATGACCGGCGTATGGAAATCTTCTTTGATCAGCCTGATGCTCCCAGCCGTTCCGAGCGGTTTGTTTTCCTCCACATACGTCAGTTGATAATCGGGATCCAGATCTGCGAAGTAGGACTTGATCATCTCTTTTTTATAATTGACGGTCAGGAAGAAGGACTTCGAACCAAACCCGCGGAATTTATTCAGGATCCGTTCCAAAATCGGAATATCCCCGATCGGGATGAGCGGTTTCGGAAGGATCTTTGTATAGGGGTACAGACGTGTTCCTTTTCCGCCCGCCATAATAATGACCGGAATCTTTTCAAGCGCGTCGTTTTTGGTTTTCGGTTCCCGCAGCTGTCTGGCAAAAAAGATTTTCAGAAGAGCGCCGGATTCATCCACCACGGGCACGGAAGTGATGCCTCTTTTCAAAAAGAAATCGGAGTCCGGAACCGGAGATTCCTCAGAAAGGACAACGGGATTCCGATGCATAGCCTGTTCCGCCTGACCGTCCAAAGAGCCGGTGCGAATGATCTGCCGCCGCAGATCACCGTCGGAAAGGCTGCCGACAAGCTTTCCGCTTTCATTCGTGAGATACAGAATGCCACATGCATTGGCGTCTATTCTGCGCATGGCCTCTACAATCGAGATTTCGGGGGAAGCCACAAAACGATCCAGTTCAGTTTTCATGATCGGCAAGTTCCCTCAACAGGTTTTTGATTTCAGCCGCCACATAGGAGATCTCTTCCCCGGTCAGGGATGTGGAAGAAGGAATATTCAGGATCCGTTCGGCATAATACGGCGCTTTTTCCAGCTGATAAGCGCGATCCCTCAGATACGGGACCTGCTCGTTGATGAGCCCCCAGATTGCGCGGGTCTGAATCCTTTTTCCCTCCAGCGCGGTGATGATCTCACGCATGGTCGCATGGATCCGGGTCCGATCGATTTCAAGAGAATAAAACCATTTATTGGAGCACACGCCCGGGCGGAACCCGATCAGCTTCACAAGATCGAAATCCTCGAATTCGGCGCGATAAGCCTCGAAGTTCGCTTGTTTTCTGCGGATGAACTCCGGCAACTCCTCCATCTGCGCAACGCCAAGCGCCGCCTGCAGATTCGTCATTCTGTAATTGTAGCCGATTTCATCGTGGATATAATAATGCGGATCATTTTTTGCCTGCGTGGAAAGATAGCGCAGATGATCAACCGTTTCGGTTTGATTCGCCGTGATCGCACCGCCGCCGCCGGTGGTAATGATCTTGTTCCCGTTGAAAGAGAACGCGCCGAAATCACCAATCGTGCCGGCATATTTCCCGGCGTAGGGGCCGGTCAGATAATAGGTGCCGAGCGCCTCGGTTGCGTCTTCAACGACTTTCAGGGAATAGCGCTTCGCAATGTCCATAATGCGTTCCATGTCCGCCATATTCCCGAACACATGCACCACGACGACTGCGGGGACGCGCCGCCCGCTGCTTTTTTCAAAAAGCACGCCGTCCTTGATTTCACACTGGTCTCTGCAATAGGCTTCCAGCTTATCCGGATCCATACAAAAGCTGTCGTCGCAGTCAATGAATATGGGATCCGCGAACTGATATCGAACGGGGTTTACGGCCGCAATGAAGGTCAGCGGCGGCACAAGAACCAGATCGCCGGGTTTTACACCCGCTTCCACAATAGACAGGTGCAGGGCGGAGGTTCCGCTTTGGCACGCGGCTACGTTTTCCACCTTTAAGAACGCGGCGAGATCCTTTTCCAGCTTTGTGATATAAGCCCCGCCCGTGGAAACCCAGCCTTGCTCCAGCGCGTCGTCAACATATTTCTTTTCATTTCCCTCAAAATTGGGGATAGCAAGAGGAATAAAATGATCCATTGTCGTATTTCCTTTCCTGTTAAAAATCAAACTGCATTACATTTTTCCATCCAGCGAGCGTCCGGTTTCGATGTGCGCGAAATTCGGATACCGGTTCCGGATGATTCTGACAATATCCTCTTTCCCGACGTTCGGAGACGCAAACGCCTCCTCCAACGACGTCAACAGCTCCTGCATGCCGGTTTTATCCGGAATGGCTTTTCCTGTGATGACCCCAAGAGCCGTCAACCGTTCCAGGTCCACCGTTTCGGTTTCCGTATAAAACTCCTCGAACGCCTTTTCTCCCGACGTATCGGAGGGAGCGTAGTGCACAGGATATTGCAGGCCGCCCGCCTTCAGCGCGGCGGACTTTTCAATGGCCTCCCGGTCGCTGCCGCAGCGCAATACGCTGAAGCCGTGCGCTTCGATCAGCGCCGTCGCAATCGCGTCGAACGTCATCATCTGCGCCTCCCGAAGCTTCGGGAAAAAGATTTCGCGGTTGTTTCCGAGCATGCAGGAAAGCATGCAGATCTGTCCGCTCTCCTCTGGAGACACAAAATACCGGCGCACATCGGACGGAGCGGAAATCGGCTGCAGTTTGGAGATCCTTGCAAGCATTCCGGCGGGCAGCGAACCGTTCGAGAACGCCACATTCGCAAAACGGGCGGTCTTGACAGGGAACGCGTCGGAATAGGAAAAGATCAAATCCTCCATGATCCGTTTGCTTGCGCCCATAATATTGACAGGATTTGCAGCTTTATCGGTCGACACGCAGAAATATGCCTCCGGAGGATATTCAGCCAGAAGCTCCAAAAGCTTTTTTGCGCCGATGACGTTATTCCGAAGCAAGGCCTCAACGGAAAAAATATCCTTTTCGCTCCGAACGTGCTTATGCGCCGAGAAATTCCCCACGAGATCAAAGCCGCCGCGGGAACGGAACATTTTTTCAAATACGGAAGACGTATAATCCATCGGATAGGGCAGATAATCATCCGGCACAAACATTCCCGGCGTACTGCGCAGATCTCTCGTCAGTTCGGCAAGCGCGTTTTCATTGGTATCCACAACCACCAGACTCGCGGGCTGAAACGGCAGCACAGCCCGGATGAAAGAGGAACCGATGCTTCCGGCGCCGCCGACGACCAACACCCGACGCCCCTCAATCTTTTCGCGAAGGGAATCCGCATTGGCCTCCAGATCCGCTAAAAACATAGAATGCTCCCTCATGGTAACATTGCGGGCAATAAAACGACTTAAATCGAACATTGAATTCTTCCTTTCTTACAAAAACACTGACTTGATATCCAATAGCCATACGGCTTTCATTGCTGCAAAAATAACTTTATTCTCCGTACATGGTTTTCACGCGCCGATATTCCTCTTCTGTGATCTCGATGAATTTGCCGTGCTTGAAGCCGTAGGGGAAGGAAAACTCCGCGTCGGCGCGTTTGAAGCGGGTGTCGCCGGGGGCCGGGGAGACGTAGGGGACGAAGGGGTGTTCCGGGCGGGATGCGGGATCTTCC
>CAMVBD010000031.1 GCA_947165615.1 uncultured Clostridia bacterium
GATCTGACTGCCGGTCAGACCCTGAACGGCGGAAGCGGCGGGCGCTTCGACGCCGAAGGCCTCGAGCAGCGGGACGATGGTGCGGCCGTAGCCGTCGCCGCCCTTAATGACGATGCTGTCGTCGGGATTAAGGTTCGGGTCGATGGAGTGGAAGAAGCGCATATCCTTGCCCGCGATCAGCCAGCTCAGAATGCCGTGGTCGTAGGTATCGCCGCCGTCCAGAGGCTTGAGGAGTTTGATGAACTCCGCGACGAACTCCTCGGCGGTGTAGGTCTCGTATTCGGTCCCATCGGGATCGGTTTCGGGATCCGGATAAGCGGTCTCGTTCCAGTAATTGACGTCGAGGCCGAGGAAGACGTTCAGCAGCTTTTCAAAGCCTTCCAGCGCCGGGACCACGTTCTTGCGGATGACGGTGGCGATGGCATTGATGGTCTTTTTGTTGTAAAGACCCGCGCCGTCCTTCCAGAAGGCGTTGAGCAGATCGCCGAGGTTGTCGTACTTCTGGCCGTCGATCTCGATCTGCGGCAGAAGTTTTTCCAGAATGGTGTTCAGCGCTTCGGTCATATACACGGCAAGTTCCTCGGTCCAGAGGTTGGCGTGCTGATCGGGCGTGGTGGTATCGTTGAAGTCGTTGGCGTAACGCAGGTAATAGATGGAACGGACAGGCAGTTCCACCTCGCCGTTAAAGTCGGGCGTGTAGGTGATGGAGCCGTCGGGCGTGGAGGTGCTGCCGTTGTTGAAGTAGAACCAGTCGGGATCAGACAGGTACTCGGTTGCGGGAGCGGCGTTGCGGACCAGTTCTTTCAGCGTGGGCAGCAGGCCGTCGAAACTGACGACGCCGACAGTGAGACCGCCGAGCATCTCGTCCAGACGTGCGGTGTTGTCGCCGTAGAAGATCAGGTCAAGCACGAGGCTGAGAAGAATGGTCAAAACATTTGCGGGATCGTTTTTACCGGAATGTCCCTCTTCGCCTGTGCCGTCCACAAGGGTCAGGCGCTTATTCTTTGTGCCGTTGACCTGGCAAACGGTGGAGGCGCTGTCGGCGGCAGCGGTATCGACCGCGCAGATGCTGGCAATACCGTACTTGAGCGGGGTGACGTCAAGGCCGAGGATGACGCCCAGAATGTCGAGGATCTTGAACAGGGACAGATCCTTAATGTCAAGGTTCAGGGGGTTCGCTTCCACGTCGATGGTCTGGCCGAGGATCTCCTTGCCGTCAATCAGCTGACCGACAAGGTCGTTGAGCAGATCGTTGACGCTGTCCATTCCGAGCGCGGGACGCAGGGTGTCGATAACGGTCAGGACCGGCTGCAGAAGGTTGCGCACCATGGTGGAAAGACCGTTGGACTGCAGGAAGTACAGGAGGTTCGGGACCACGTCCTGCAGCAGTTTCTTGACGAAGGCGCTGTTGTCCTCGCCGCCGACGCTCTCCAGGATTTCTTCCACGTAGTCGAACGCGGTCTCAAACAGGTAGTTGATCTTGTTCTGCGCGGAACCAAGGGCGTTGAATTCGGCCTGCGACTTCATGCCGGTGATGCCGAGGGCCTCAAACAGCGGGATAATGGCGGAATCGTAACCGTTGCTGCCCTTGACGGTCAGCAGGTCGCCGCCGGAGGTGTACTTGAACAGGGTCACGTCCTCACCGGACAGGAAGGCGTTGAGCATGGGAGCCATGCCGTCCAGAACGTAGGCAAGCATTTCCGTAAAGACAGCACGGTTGCCGTCTTCCAGTGCCTGACCGTTCAGACTCCAGACGTAGCGCTGGTTCGGGTTTGCAAGTTCACCCTGCGTATTGTATTCCGGTTCAAAGTCGGGATTGGTCTTAACGGACAGGCCGTTGAGGGACGGGACCGCATCCGGAGTGGTCCAGTCGTCCAGGGGCGGCACCTCGCCGGTGTTGCCCTCGTCGTCCGCAATGGTGTCCACGAACAGGGAACCGAACGCGTCGTACCACGGGGTCAGGCTGAAGCCGTTGTTGACCTTGCTGAGCAGGTAGCGGAGCATGTCGCTCTTGACCGCGTTGCCCACGGTCGCAAGCAGACGGACGACGGTGGTGATGGCCTCGTTGGACCAGGCGCGGTTTACAAAGGTCTCCAGCCACTTGCCGAAGGTGCCGTCCTCGCCGAGTTCTTCCTTGAACTGGTTTTCAAACAGTTTGTTGAGGATCTCGTCGATGTTGTCGATGGCCGCGGTGGCGCGGGTGTAGTTCCAGTCGTTGGCGTATTTGAGATAGATGGACTGCGCGGCAGTCAGGTTATGAACGCTGCTTTCCGCGGGTTCATTCGCGGAAGACCACCAGGTGTAACTCGCGGGCAGATACGTGGTGCCCGTGTAAAGCGCGTTAATATCGCCGCCGTTGACGTAGGGCTGGAAGAGTTCCACCAGCGCAGTGACGAACGCGGCGGGACCGCCCTTGCCAAGACCGGAGATCAGTCTCTCCACAAGTTCCGCCTGTTTGTCGGTGGAACCGGTCATCAACGCGAGAAGCTGGTCACGGAAATCATCGTCGGCAAGCGCATTGGAGATCCACGAAACAATAGCGTACATCAGGTCCGCCTTGTCGGTGGTCAGTTTGTTGTATTTTTCGCCGGTCACATAGGTCGCGTTGCGGTTCAGGCTGGCGCTGGTGATGATATTACCGACGTTGATCGTCGGGAGTTCAAACCCGCTCAGTTTATCGCCGCCGATCTTTTTCAGCGCAAACCCTAAAAGTTTATTGACGTCTCCGATCTCAAGTTCGGGATCAATACCCTTGATCAGATCATTGATATTCAGCAGATTACTGAGTTTTAAGGGATTCAGCATTTCAACACTTGAAAGCTGATACAGTTCCCAGCCGCCCAACAGATCAGTGTCAGGCGCGCAACCGCCGCTCACATTGGTCTGGATTCTGCCGATCAGCGTGTTCAGACGATCAAAACTGAGGCCGTAAACGACCTGCGGCAGAATTTCAAGAAGCGTGCTTAACGGCGCTTTTGCGAGCACTTCTGTTACAAAATACGAAATGGGGTCAAAGAGCGCGCTAACGATAGCACCTGTATTCGTCAGGTTTTGCTTTGCCCACGTGGCGTTATGAAGTTTAGAAGCAGGAACGCCAAGGTCCTGAAGCAAAGGCACAATTACGTTTGCATAACCGGGATAACCAGCGATGGTTGCGTTATTCAGACGTACATCCACATCCAAATTAACGATGTGAAGCGGCAGTCCATCCAAGAGGTGCACAGTCGCGAGTCCTGTAATTGTCCCGTAAGATTTCGTGTTATCACTGATCAAAGCGACAAGAAGAGGCTCCAATCCTTTAAGAACGCTTGTAAGACCAAGTTTAAAGCGGGTTGCCTTGGCGTTAAACCAACTCGTATAATCACCGTTATAGTCATCAAGCGATATATCGTTCATGCCCCACGATACGGGTTTGGGATTCCCATCTGCATCCACACCGTTCGTGAGTTTGCCATTGGCATCCAAGACCTGTGACCATTCATTTTTATTGAGTTTATTTCTGACTTCGGCGAAAGACGAATCCACGACTTCTCGAACCTGATTGGGATAAATTTTAACACCCAAATCGTTGGTCAAAGCACGTAAATTCTTCACACTTTTCATGGAGACTGTAATCCCCAAAATTTTCGTCAATTGCATTCCCGCTATGTCGTTCAGTATGCCTTGAAGTTTATCAACAACAGTGGGATACAGTTTGGAAATCAAGGTGTTCAGAATCTCATCCGTGAACAGCATATCGCCGAGCATCTTCATGACGTATTTGTCAAGAGACACACTGATAGCGGGCGTTTCGCCGTCGGCAGTCAGTTGCGTGATGAGTTCCACAAAGTTGTCGCTCTTCAGGAAGGTATCGAGCTGACCGACGATGGACTCAAACAGGGTCTTTGTGACCGTGTAGGTCTCATCTTCATGGTCGCCGTTGCCTCTGCCGAGGTCCGCAGCTTCCGGCTCACGCACGGCATAGGCGGTCGGAAGCGTGAACTCGCCGGTGGCGGTATTGTAATAATGCCGCTGCTGGAAGTTTGTCAGGCCGCCGCCTGCCACGAATGCATTGTACCGATCCATCAGGCCGCCCTGAACGTCATTCATGATGATGTAATAGGCGGTGCCCTGCGTGTTGATATCGCCGAAGGCGTAACTTCTGCCAAGTTCCAGTTCCGCAGCGGAATAGGTCTTGCCCGTGAAGTAACTGCTCTTGCCCTGAGAGATCAGCCAATTGTAAACAAGGATCTTGTTGCCGTCGGCGTCCTCAAGATTCGTGGTAAAGTTCCGAACGCGCTCCACATAATTCTTTACAACGGAGAAATTCGACAGGTCGATCGTAACCGTACCGGCCTGTGTGACCTTCATGGCCTCTCCGACGCGGGTGATGACCTGCTCCGCAAGACGGTCGTACATGGCGTTGATATGCGCTTCCACCTTGGCCTTGAAGCCGTCAAACAAGTCGGCCTCGCCGGTCTCGTGGATCAGGTCCTTATACTGATTATAAACCGTGTCAAAACTCGGGTTCTCAGAGGTACCGTCGCCGGCAAGTTTTGCTTTATCCTTGAGGATATCGTCCACGATGGCGCCGGCCGTCATGGCGCCGAGGTTTACGGTGTCAATGTGCGCAAAGAAGGACTTCCACTCCGCGAACACAAGTTCCGCGCCGCGGATCTCGACTTCGTGCTCCATTGTCGCAAGGAACGCATGCACGTAATCCGTAGGCGTCTGGGCGTGGAATGCGGCATAGAAACCGTCGTGATCCGCAAATACGTGGGAAACGACGTTTTCATTTTCTTTGCCGATGGTTGTAACATACCCGCGGAATTCACCGATCAGCGTATCGAGCTGCGTGTCGCTGACAGCGCCGTCATATTCCGCGCGCAGATGCTCGCCGTACTCGGCGATCTTACCATCCAGTTCCGCTTTGACGGCTGCCAGTTTTTTGTACTGGATGAAATCGTCCAGAAGGCTGAGCATAGCCTCTGTCTTTTCCGCATCATAGTTTGCGTTTTCGACAAGTTTATCGATCAGAGCCTGGCTTGTGACGTTATCTTTAATGTAATTATATTTGTCGGAAGCTTCGCTGTAGATCGTCTCATCCTGGCCGCCGGCAAGATAACTGCCGTCAAAAGCAGCGCCGCCGAGCGTCATTTTGCCTTCGTCAAGCGGCAGCAGGTTATTGTTGATCCACTGCACATACTCCAAGGCGTCGTAATACGCTACCGCCTCGTCGCACTCAGCGCGGAACTTCACAAGCTGCTCCAGGAAGCCGTTGGTGTAGGGGGTTGTAGTCGTATTCGCCTTGTTGCCGAAGTAGTTGATCACATAGGCGTCCGACACGGGCTCCGTCGTCGAACTCGAATCCACCGTCCAATGGCTGTCCGCATGGCTGCTGCCCGCCGCATAGAACAGATTGTCCCACGCAGCCTTGTCGCCGGACATAAACGCGGTCAGTTCTTCCTTGCTTTCGAAACCGTAGGGATTCGTTGTGATCTTTTCAGGCGTGAAGTGCGTATACAGCGCCTTCAGTTCGGAAGCGTAGGTATCCGTCTGTGTAAGAGAATTAACGGTGAAAGAGGAGATATAGTAATAATAGAAATACTCAGTTCTCGTCGAGTCGCTTTCGTTACAGCCGCCACCGTTATAAGTCCAAGTTCTTGTAATAACATCCTTTTCGTTGTTGATGGAAATCTTAAACGAAGTGTCGACTTTCTCTGTATCAAGCGACTCAGCATACAGGAGCCCCTGATTCTTGCTGCGCGTTACAGTGACCGTAATATCCGTAGGATTAGAAAGGTCAGAGGAGGAATAATAATTACCGCCACGTGTAACATTCTTTTTGTCACTTGACGTCGCAGTAGGATTCGTACTGTAGTAGTACTGGAAATTACCCGCTGATGAACCGTAACTGGCAATGAGAGTCGCAATGTCGATCAACTTATTCTTTACAGCTGCAGACCAACCGCTTGTGTCGGCATTGATCGCGGTTTTGATTGTATCCAAAACATATTTGGGATTGCTGTTTGTTTTGGCTGTATCTCTGTTGCCTTCTTTGGCCATACAGGAAGCAAGTGCGTAAACAATAGGAAATACAGAACCGTGGGTAGAAGTATCCGTAATACTGCGGGTGCTACCCCAATTTCCATTGTTTACGGTGTAGGTCATTCCAGCCGCACCGTCCAGCCTAATGGCCTTATTGACCGCCTGCTGGACTTTCTGCCAATCCGCCGTAGAATGGTCGGCATACGCCGTCACCCCAAACAGTCCCATCATAGACGGGAACGCCGCGGTGCAGCAAGACACGACCATCAGACACGACAGCAGAAGGCTTAGGGCTTTCTTTGTCACGTTTGTCCTCATTCGAATGTCTCCTTTTCAGAATTTATATATTTGCGTACAGGCGGCAGGGTACCCGACAGGGCGCACTTGCCCCTACACGCTCCGATACAAAGTTATCATATAACTTTTTGAACAAAAAATCAACACGGAAATTGCAAATTCAAAACACATTTCCTAAACTTAACAATTTGTTCACACAAAAAAAGAAAGAGTGTAAAATTCCATATACACTCTTTCTATGCTGCACACGGATAGCACGCTGAAGCGGCGCTTATTTGTCATATTCCCCGATGAGGTATTTATAGATCTTTGTCGCCTCGGCGAGGGCGGAAACGGAGAGGTTTTCATTTGCGGCGTGCATGGCGGCAAGCTGCTGTTTTGTCAGGCGCGTGGGGGTAAAGCGGAAAATATTGTCGCACACGGGCTCAAAGCGGCGGGAATCGGTGCCGCCGGTCATGAGATAGGGCGAGACGACGGCGTCGGGCAGGCAGGCGGAGACGCGGGACGCAAAAAAGGCCGCGATCCCGGTATCGTAGGGGGTCAGGCGCGAAGGCTCCTTCAAAAACAGGACCTCCGTTTCGATCCCGTATTTTGCGGCGCGCTTTTTAAGGAGGTCCACGCTTTCGGCCGCGCCCTGATGGAGCGACGGGCGGACGTTGCATATTATATAGGCCTCGTCCGGCAATACGTTTGGCGCGGCGGAGCCGGCGGCCTGCGTAAACGCGGCGGTGGTGGACAAAAACGCGCCCGCCATGGGCGACACCGCCGGGAGGACCCTTTTGAGCAGCGGCGCAAAGATCGGGAGGTTCCCGAGCAGCAGGCGGAACGGGAAGGACATGTACGGCGCGATGGCGGCGAACATCCCTGTTACCGGCTGCCGGAACGCCCGCTTGAAGGGCGGGTGCTTTTCGACGGAGGCGACAAACTTGGACAGCCGGACGAGGGGGGTGTTTTTCGGCGGGTTGGCGGCGTGGCCGCCGGGACTTTTTGCGGTGAATTTGAGGTTGACAAAGCCCTTTTCGGCAAGGCCGATGGCGGCGACCGGGACGGACAGCCCCGGGAACTGGTCGGTGACGACGGCGCCGCCCTCATCCAGAACGGCGGTCAGGCGCACGCCGATGGATTGAAGGTATTCAGCGGCGGCCTCGGCTCCCCCGCCGCCCGTCTCCTCATTGCGGGAGGAAAACAGCCACAGATCGTTTTGAAAAACAAAGCCCTCCCGAAGCAGCTCCTCGACGGCGAGCCACTCCGCCGCAAAAGTGCCCTTGCAGTCCATGGCGCCGCGGCCCCAGACCGCGCCGTCCGAGATCTCGCCCGAAAACGGGTCCTTGGTCCAGCCTTTTTGTCCGTTTGCGGGGACGACGTCCTGATGGCCCATGAGGAGCCACGCGCCGCGCCCCGGCTTTGCACCCGGGATACGCCGAAGGACGTTGCCGTCGACGTCATGGACCTCGGCGGTTTTGTCGATCAGCGGAAACAGGTCCGCGATTTTTTGCTGATAGAGGGCAAAGTCCTCCCACGTCTGCCCCTGATTTCGGCTGAGGGTGGGAATTTTGACGAGCGAAGACAGCGTTTTAGCATAGGCGCGCTCCTCCTCCGGCGTCCAAAGGACGGCTGACGGGGCGGGGCGGATCTTCTTTTTGAGCAGGACCGTACGGAGCAGCAAAACGGCGACGAACAAAAGAAGCAGCGCGAGCAGTCCGAGTCCGACGTATTTCATAAAGGCACCGTCCTTTCGGGGGTTTTCTTCACTGTATCAGGATTTTTTCGGCTTGTCAAGAGAAAACGGCCCCGCAAAGCGGGACCGTGGATTTATCCGACTTCGTCGTAGCGGTCAACAAGGAGGTGCGTGTTGCCGTCCTCCTGCAGCTGCAGCGTGCCGCCGAGGATCAGATAGGTGCCGATGGCGCTCTCTTTGTCGGCGTCAAAGGGCAGATTCCAGCTTTCGTTGTAATAGGGGTGCTGGATCGTGGTCGCGTCCAGCGCTCTGCCGAAGACCAGCACGCTTTTGCCCTCAAACGCCCCGCGGCTTTTTTCGTTGATCATGTTGATGATCTGCACGCGGGCAAGCGTGGGGCTGAGGGTCGTCAGGTCGTAGTCGTACGCCTCGGACGCGGGATAGTCGGATCTTGTCTCGACCGTCGCGTCCTTGATCCAGAATTTGTCCAGCGCCGCCTCGTTTTCTTCCGTGACGCCGGTCACGACGATGTAGGACCCGGGATCAGGCAGAGAGGAAACGTCGGCGGGCACAAACTCCCACTGAAAGTCGCAGCAGCGGGTCTGATCGTTGTAGCCCCAGACGTAATAGCGGGTGCCGCCGCCGAAGTACTCGTCCTGCAGAATGCCGAAATTGCCTTCCTTGGTCACGGTTTTTCCGGCGTAGGAAGAAGCCTGCTTGTTAAAGAAAACGTCGCAGTATTCCACGTACTGGTCAGGCTGGAAGTTTTCGGGCATCGCCGTGACGGCGGAGGTGGGGATGTTGGATGGCAGGACGTTCCCCTTGGCGTCGGTGACGGGCTCGCCGGAATTGCCGGCCTGCGTTATTGCGTCCGATGCGTTGTCGGACGCACCGGGGACCGACGGCGTCACCGGCTTTTCGGTCCCGCAGGCGGAAACCGCGAACAAAAGCGTAAGAACAAGGAGCAGAGAAAACAGTTTTTTCATAACGATCATCCTTTCCGGGTAAACAGTCCGATCAGAGAGAACAGCAGGAACATCAGGATCTGCGCGACCACGATGGTG
>CAMVBD010000032.1 GCA_947165615.1 uncultured Clostridia bacterium
GCTGTGATGCGGACCGACGCCGGCGCCGGTGCGCGACGCTGTGTTATTGGTGACGGTCCTGTTCGTAAGGGTTACGGCTCTGCCGCCCGCGTTCGTCCAGATCGCGCCGCCGTTGCTCTTTGACGTGTTGCCCGTGACAGTGCAGCTCTGAAGCGTCAAAGCGCCGTAATTGACGATCGCGCCGCCGCCGTGGTTGACGGAGATATTATTTGTCATCGTAACGTTTTTGAGTACTGCAGAGCCGTTTTCGGTGTTGAAGATCGCGCCGCCGTCGTCGCCGTCGTTCCCGCTGATCGTACAGTTCTTTATTATGAGAGTACCTTTGTTGTAGATCGCGCCGCCGCGGTTTTCGTTGTTCTCGTGGCTGACGTGGTTATCCGTGATCGCCCCGCCGACGATAATCAGCGTACCTTCATTATAGAATGCGCCGCCCTTTTCTGCATAGCCGCCGGTGATCGTGCCCGTGCCGCCCGCGCCGGAGTCGCATACCGTAAGCGTGGCGCCCGAGGCGACGGTAAAGACGCCGCCGAGAAGCGACGCGGCGTTTTGGGCGCGGTCGAGCGTATAGCCGTTCAGATCGAGCGTGATCGCCTTGCCGCTGACCAGAAGCCTCAGATCACTGCTCTGGGCGGTCAGGCTCTGGCCGAGCGCTATGGTATCACCGCTCTGCGCGTTGCTGATCGCGGTTTGCAGCTCCGCCCAGCTTGTGATGGACACCGTCCAAAGAGCACGCGCCGTTACGTTGCCCGTTACAAGCAGCTCTTCGCCGGGCTGCATGATATTTGCAGAAGAATCGCCCGCGCTGATCTCCCATGCAAAGAAATGTTTCCCAGCAGGCGCGGTAAAGCCGTTTTCGGGAAGGGTATATGTATCGTAAGCATTGATCGCTGCAGAATCCATCGTGCCGGAGCCGCCGCCGTTGTCAAAGCTGATTGTGTAATCGGTTTTCCATATCGCTGTCACGGTCGTATCGGCGTTGACCAGCACGGTATCGCCCGGCTGTTTAACGACCGGATCAGCGTCGCCGACCTTGACCGCCCAGCAGATAAAGGGTTCTTCGGCTGACGGCGCAGTGAAGATACAGGCCGGCAACGTGTACGTGCCGCCCGGAACCTCCTCGCTTTGCATACTGCCCGTGCCGTCGTTTTTGTCAAAAGTGACATCCCAAATACCCGCAGTTTTCGGAATAATCGTATCTGAAATAGTTCTTGTCGCGGTGTATCCGTTATATGTACGGGTTTTGGATAAGCCCACACTTATAAAGGGTTTATCAAATAATGCCGCATGACCTTCATAGTTGGAATCGGTGGTAATGCGCATATCGTAGCCGGGTTCCGTGTAGTTAAATCGAATGTAGCAATCCTTGCCGCCGATTCCTGCCGCCACAATCCCTTCGCCGCGACTGGCGTTGACTATACCGCCGTTAAACGTAATGTGACCGTATTCTCCGGAGTTGCCGTTACCGATGCCCGCACCGTATTTACCGCCCTGTGCCTGAATGGTACCGCCGCCGACGGTGATCTCGCCGCTGCCGCCTTTTCTGCCGCCGCCGATACCGGCTCCGTAATAACCGCCGACTGCGGTTACGTTACCGCCGTTGATGGTAATTGTATCGCCGCCGAAGTTTTCACCGCCGCCGATACCCGCGCCGTGATCGCCGCCGGTTGCAGTTACGGTTCCTCCGTTGATTACAATCACATTGCCGCTCGTACTGTAGGCGCCGCCGATACCCGCTGCGCCTTCGCCGCCTGTCGCGGTTACGGTTCCGCCGTTAATAGTAATCGTTCCGTAGTTTCTGCCTACCGAGGAGCCGATACCCGCACAGTGCCAAGCTCCGGTCGCAATAATAACGCCGCCGTTTACGGTCAGATCGCCTGCGTCATAGTTGTCATAAGTATAACTATCAATCCAATGTCCTCCGCATTCGGGGCTTGCGCCGATACCCGCGCTTTCATAACTGCCTTGAGTGTTGCCTTTTGCAATCAACGCGCCGGTGCCGTTCTTTTGCGCCCAGATGGTGAGGGAATACCCCTCTCTGATAAAGATACCCTTATTCGCGTTCAGCGTTGCGCCGTCGCAGAGCAGCAGGTTGACGTTATCGCCCTCAACGGCGACCCTGTCGCCGAAGACGACGTCGCTGTTCAGAACGTACCAGCCATTAGACCAGTTCCTGACGCTGCCGTCCAGCACAGTGTAGTCTGTGATCGGCGTCTGCGCCTCGCCCTGCGCGTCAACGTATTCGATCGCGTCCGCCGCGAAGACCGCGACCGGCGCGACGGTCAGCAGCAGCAAAGCAGACAGCATGACCGCGAGAATTTTATGTAACCGTGTGGTTTTCATAAGTATACCTCCGGAACTTATAATTCACAATTTATTATAATATGCTGCGTCCAAAGGATGTCCAAAGAAAACCGCCCTTTTTTACGAAAAAAAAGAGCGGTCTGACTAATATTTTTAATATTTTTATTTAATGAATTTGCCTTTTTGTTGCCTCACGATCCAGCGCGCCTTCAGAAATGCTGGCCCAGGAATAGGCGCTCATGTATTTTCCGCGATAGGCGTTCACAGCGTCGCAATCGCCGGAGTAAAACAGATAAACGTCGCAGAGAAATGTTTCCGGCCTCATGCGGAGTATTCCTTTTTCCATCTCCACAATTTCCGGAATCCCGTATTCACGAAGCGTCTCCCGCAAAGAACGAATGTATACGTCAATCTGTTTTTGCATCTTGCGGTCATATGGCCGGTCTTCCCAAACGGCGGCGAACAGCTCGGCGCGGGTTGCGCCGGCACCCTGCTTATCCACAAGAAAGGCAAGGATCTCTTTCGCTTTTGCAAGTTTGAATCCCACCGGTTTCCCGTCCACGTAGACGTCAAACTCGCCGAAGGTCGTGATCCTGATATGCGTGGGGCCGGGAGCATGCGGAGCGCGGCAGACATAAGCGATCTCCGCCGCCAGCTTTTCCTGCGATACGGGCTTGAGCAGATACCCTGCAGGATGGACCTCGTATGCGTCGAATGCGTACTCCTTATATGCGGTAAGGAACAGGATCGCCGTTTGCGGTGTGATTTCTTTGATCCGTGCAGCCAATGTGATCCCGTTGATCTGAGGCATGTTGATATCCAGCACGGCAAGCTCCGTGGGGTGGCTTTTGATCCATTCCAGCGCGTCAAACGCATCAGTAAAGCCGGTCGCGTCTTCTACCCCTGGTACGAGCTGGCATTGTTTTACGGTATATTCTGCAGCCAAAGGCTCGTCGTCCACGCAGATCACATGCATTTGGGGCCCTCCTTTATCTGTTTATTCGATGCGTCCGGAATCAGCAGCGTAACGGAAGTGCCGTTTCCCGGCGCGCTCTTCAGCGTCACAGTGCCCTCGCAAAGCAGCTCCACACGGCTTCTCACGTTTTCAATTCCGATATGCGATCTGTCGGAAGTTTTCAGCCCGTCGGGATCAAAACCCACGCCGTTATCCTCCACGGTGATACGGTGAAAATCCGCTTCGCGAACGGCGGTTACCGTCACGAGGGCATCCTTTCTGCCGCGAACGCCGTGGCGGATCGCGTTTTCCACAAGGGGCTGGACCGTTAAAGCGGGGAGCGTGAAATCCCTGTCTTCGATCCGGTAGTCCACACGAACGTTCGGGAAACGCTGTGTTTCAATTTCCGCATACAGCCGGGTATGCTCCAGCTCCTTTGAAAACGGGATCAGATCCGCATCGTTCAGGATATCCAGATTTTGCCGCAGATAGCTGCTGAAATTTTCCAGCGTACTGTCCGCCAGCGGCGGATCCTTTGCATACAAGGCGCGAATGGTATTGAGTGCATTGAACAGAAAATGCGGCCGGATCTGCGTCATCATGATTTTTACGCGCTGCGCGGCTTCCATGTCTTTTTCGCGCGCGTGGACGAACTGAAAGTGCAGCCAGATATAGTAAAATACAACGCCCGCAACGATGGCAATCGTCAGGAATGAAACCGGCTGCGGCTCCATGCCAACGCACAGATCGAGCGCAAGGGCAGCAATGATGCAAACCGCAACAAAAACAGGGATCAGCTGTTCGAGTTTTTTTGTTTCACGAAAGAGAAAAAGCGAACGCAACAGCAATAAAGCCAACAGGACCGCGCTGAGTATGAAGCTGCTGATCCACAGCGGTCCGCGCAGAAAAGCGAAATCGAATTCCCGTATCTGGAAACACCATTTCGTTAAGGGCGAACTGAAATACAGCGCCGCGTTGACCCCGGCAGACGCCCACAGCGGCCATTTTTTGCCGTCCGGTTGTACGATTTGCAAAAACAGGATCAGGATCACTGGGCGTACGGCAAAACCGAAAGCGGAGAGAAAGCCCTTCAGAAGCAGACCCGTGCGGCTGACAAACAGATCGTTTTCCCAAAGATTCTGAACGATTAGGGTCGCGCACAACGCCAGAATGATCAGCATGATTTTTCGGTGATCCCGCCGGAGGTACGAATCTACAACGACCGTAAACACAAGTCCGAAAAGCAGAAGAACCAGAGGAAAAAGCGCCGTCAGCGTCCCGAAACCGATCGTCATATCTGTCTGTCCCCCCCAACATTGCGTATTCCGACGATTCTCATTATAGCAGATTGCGAGAAGGATTTCAAGAGGGACTGCCTGCGCAGTGACCAATAGCAAATCGTTTCTCAATAGCATGTTTTCTGTGTGTAAATAATAATTTTTTTTATATAAATCCTCTATTTTTTTGGACATCCTTTGGACAGCGACTGTTATGATGGAATCAATATCGAATAGTATTCGCATATCACAAACGGTCACTGCCGATGAAAAACAGGCTGCCACCTGGCGCGACGCGCTGGACTACCCGAGTACTTATCAAACGGGATATATGCGCTCCTTTTTGGAGGACGGCAAATGGTGGGAACTGATCCCGCGCTTTGACGACGAAGGCTGGTTTATGCCCCATGGAGGGGTTTACGGCCTGTGCGCCGCCAATGAGGACCGATCTGAAATTGTGTTGTATTTCTATTCCTTTGCTGACCCTTCCGTTGCCGAACGGCCCAACACGGATTCCCGTGGCGGCAAGGAAACCGGAACACTCGGTCATTTAAAACCGCTTGCCAGATACGAGTATCAGTGGTATGATCCTATCAGCGGAGAATACGGAAGGATAGGGGCTTTCCGAGCGTCGGCGCTCGGCACGTACTGCATCGGCGAAAAGCCAACGGCCACCGACTGGGCGCTCAGGATCACGCCCGCGCCTTTGCCCTTCGGAGAAGCATTCGGGGAATTCACTTCCCGTATTTTTTCATCAAAACAGAAAGCGCAGGAGGTCGACGATATGAAGCTCCCGGACGGAGACTTTATCCGTATTTTTCCCGATATGGGCGTGTGCGATCCGCATGTGCATATCTATAACGGCAAGGCGTGGCTCTTTTCTTCGCATGACAGAGGCCCAGGCCAGCCGATCTTCCGCATGGACGACTGGCGGATCTTCTCTTCGGATGATTTGGTGAATTGGAAATTGGAAGCGACAGTTCATCCGGAGGACACCTTTCTCGGACAATGCGAAGAATGCTACGCGGTGGATTCCGCCGAGCGAAACGGCAAATACTATTTCTATTTTTCACAGCAGCAGTATCAGACCGGCGTGATGGTGAGCGAAAAAGGCCCCGCGGGGCCGTATAAAGACGCACTGGGCGCGCCGCTGCTGCCGCCGCGCCTCGCCGAAACGCCTTCTTACGATCCCACCGTTTTCATTGACGACGATGAAAACCAAACGCCATATATCATGTGGGGCTATACGCTCGGCGCCGACCATTATTACATTGTGCGTCTGAACGAGGATATGATCTCACTCGCCGAGGAACCGAAAATGGTAGAGATCGAAAACGGTTGGCAGAACGACGCCTGTTGGATCTCTAAATTCGGCGGCGTGTACTATCTCAATTCGCATGAGGGCGATTACGCCACGAGCGACAATATCTATGGGCCGTATACGTACCGCGGAAAGATCTGTCAGGATTGCTTTACCGATCACGGCACGTTCTTTACGTTCCACAATCAGCTTTACTTCACATACGCTGTGCCCGAGAATTTCGGAAGCGACGAACCGCTGGACCGTTATTACCGCACAATGAAGATCGTCTACGCGCACCTGAAAGACAACGGCGAGATTGTAACGGACGATTTTATCAAAAAGGTGGGCGTTGGGCAGTATAACGCGAAATGGGATGAGATCAGGGGCGAATGGTTTTTTGACGCGTCGGACGGTATTGTCAAAAAAGAAAACGACGACGGCTTCGAGCTGCGCGGCATTGTGGACGGCATGCATCTGACCTTCCCGAACATTAAAAATATGCCTGAAAACGCGACACTGCGGATATGCGTTTCCAACGGCAATGATACCCCTTGTACGGTGGAAGTCCGCAAGGAGAATGAAAAAGGCAAGCTCCTCGGTACGTGTACTGTCGGGAACACAGGGGGCTTTGACAAGTATCAGACCTTTGATATCGGACTGAAAAACAACGCAGGCACGCTGGGGCTGTGCTTTGTATTCAGAAGCGACGCCCCCGAAGCGCTGCGGTTTGACATGTTCAGCTTTATAGAGAACACAGGAAAGGATGAATGACCATGAAAAAAGCCATATCCGTTTTATTGACCGCGTTGCTCCTGCTGGGGTTGTCCATACCGGCGTTTGCCGCGTCGGTTTATGAATCCTATCGGATCCCTACCGGCTCCGTGCGCATGATCGCCCACAGTGGGTATTCCGCCATGGCGCCGGAAAACACGCTGCCGGCGTTCCGTCTTGCCGGAGAACACGGCTTTTGGGGCGCGGAGTGTGATACCTCTCCCACAGCGGATGGCGTATGGATCATCATGCACGATGACTCCGTTGACCGCATGACGGACGGAGAAGGAAAAATTGCCGATCTGACCTTTGCCGAAATCGAGGCGCTTTCGATCGACGCGGGCAATCATCCGGAACAATACCCCGGCACGAAAGTCCCAACGCTTGAAGCGTATCTTGACGTCTGTAAGGCGTACGGCATGCATCCGGTGATCGAGATCAAGGAGTGCGCGCCGGTTGAAAGCATGGAATCCCTTGCCGCTCTGCTCCTTGCCCGGGAAGAAAAAGAAACGTTTACGATCATTACTTTCGGCAAAGCGCAGGCAGTGCGGATCAAACAGCTGATGCCCGAAACGCCGGTTTATTTCCTGATCGGCGGAGCGCCGGACGAAAAGTTCCCGGAGGCGGTGCAGTTCTGTGTGGAAAACGGTCTGGACGGGCTGGATTTCGCCTACGTTTGGGGAGAAAACGATATTCAAATGGCGCGGGAAGCAGGGCTGAAAACCATGGTGTGGACCATCGACGACCTGGAGGAAGCTGAAAAGTTTTACCGCTGGGGCGTGCGCGATTTTACAACGAATGCGCTCACCCCGGAAAAACCGCAGGGGAATCTCTTTCAGCATATCATCTGGTGGCTCCGCGATATTTTTGCCTGCATCAAAAGCTGTTTCTCAAACATATTCAAAACAAATTGTCCCTCCTAAGAAAGGACATCAACGAAATGAAACAGTATGATATCGCGGCCTATATCTGGCCGTCCTACACCGGGAAAGAGCCCCGCGCCCGGCAGTTCTGGGAGCAGGGCATCGGCGAATGGCAATCGGTGCTGAGCGCTGAAAAGCGGACCGAGGATCAGATCCTTCCGAGAAAGCCGTTGTGGGGCACGGTGGATGAAGCCGACCCCGCCGTGATGGAATTCCAGATCAAAGAGGCACTGCGGCACGGTGTGAACGTGTTTATTTACGACTGGTACTGGTACGACAGGCGTCCATTTTTAGAGCAGTGCCTGGATGAAGGCTTCCTCGGTGCGAAAAACAATACGGATATGCAATTCTATCTCATGTGGGCGAACCACGACGCTGTTTACACGTGGGATAAACGGCAATCAGATCTCGACGAGATCGTCTGGCTCGGCAGCCAGCCCCGCGAGGAATTCGACCGGGTTTGCCGGCGGGTAATTGAACTCTATTTCAAGCGTCCGAATTACTATAAGATCGACGGCTGCCCCGTTTTTATGATCTACGATACCGTTAATCTGATCAAAGGGCTCGGCGGCATCGAAAAGACGCGGGAGGCGCTGGACGCTTTCAGGGTGCTCGTGAAAGAAGCTGGCTTCCCGGATCTGCATCTGCAGATGACGGTGTGGAGCGAGGGCGCGTTCAACGTGAGCGGCGTGGACAGCGGCCACACCGGCTCTGCAAAAGATCTTGTGGAGCTGCTCGGCTTCGATTCCGTCACGCACTATCAGTTCGTCCACTTTACGGACTGCAACCGGGATTTTCTTGAGATCCTGCCAGACGTGCGCAAAGAGTGGGATCGCATCCGCACTGAATACAGCGTACCATATTATCCCCACGTTTCCGTGGGCTGGGACAACAACCCCCGCCATCGTTTTCTCACCCTGCCTATTATGAAGAACAACACGCCCGAAAACTTCAAAAAGGGGCTCCAAATGGCGAAGGAATATGCCGATAAATTTAACGACGTGCCGCTCGTTACGATCAATTCGTGGAACGAGTGGACGGAAATGAGCTATCTGGAGCCCGACGATGTTTACAGATACGGGTATCTGGAAGCGATACGGGACGTATTCGCAAACATAGAAGCATATCAGAGAAACGAGTTGCTTTAGGATGGCCAAGGCGTTGCAGATCACATTCAAAGAGTTTCGAGAAAGGTTCGCAACAGAGGATTCTTGACGGAGTTATCTATATAATTTGGGGCTTTGCCGGCTTAAGCCGATACGCATATATCTTTCAATAATAGTTTATGGGAGTGTTATTTATGAAAAAGAAAAAAGTCTTATTGGGCAGTCTTGCTTTCGTCTTAGCAGTTATTATTTCAGGACCTGTTTTGGCATTTGCCGATGTTAATAATACCGAATTGGCTGCCGGCAGTTTAGGCTCTGAAATTAAAATAGAAAAAGGGGAGGATAATGTTGAAAGCAGAATCAAAGA
>CAMVBD010000033.1 GCA_947165615.1 uncultured Clostridia bacterium
GAACTTCGGGAACTCTCCTACATGGGCGCGACGGTTTTGCACGACGAGGCGATCTTTCCGGTGCGCAAGGCGCATATCCCGATCAACATCCGCAATACGAACATTCCGGAAAATCCCGGCACCATGATCGTGCCCAAGGCCCAGTCCAACGTCGTGGATACGGTCATTACGGGCGTTGCGGGCAAGCGCGGCATGACGGCGATCAACATTGAAAAGGACATGATGAACTCCGAGATCGGCTTCGGCAAAAAGGTGCTGGAGGTTTTGGAGGAACACGACCTGTCCTTTGAACATCTGCCGTCCGGCATCGACACCATGACCGTCATCATCAACTCCGCGTCGCTGACCGAATGCAAGGGGGCGCTGACGGCGGAGATCGTCAAAAAGGTGAATCCCGATTCCATTACGGTCTCCGAGAATCTGGCGCTTATCGCCGTGGTCGGACGCGGCATGATCGGCACCGTCGGCTCCGCAGCCCGCGTGTTTGCTGCTTTGAGTCGGCACGACGTCGACGTCAAGATGATCGACCAGGGCTCCAGTCAGCTGAGCGTCATCGTCGGCGTGGATGAGAAAAAATACGAGGACGCGATCCGCGCGATCTACGAGGAATTCGTCAGATAAGGAGCAACCATGGACGTACGCATCAAAAAACTCGATCCCCGCGCAAAGATCCCGACCTACGGCTCGGCGGACGCCGCCGGAGCGGATCTGTACGCGCTTTTGGACGAACCGCTGACCATCGCCCCGCACGGGACGTTTTTGGTCCCGACGGGACTCTCCGTTGAGATCCCCGCCGGGAATATGGGGCTGATCTTCGCCCGCAGTTCCCTCGGGACGAAGCGCGGGCTTGCGCCGGCAAACAAGGTCGGGGTCATCGACGCCGATTACCGGGGACAGATCATGGTCTCCCTTCACAATCATTCCGATCATCCGCAGACGGTCGAGCCCTTTGAGCGCATTGCGCAGTTCGTGATCGTCCCGTTTATCCGCGCCGCTTTTCAGGAGACGGACGCCCTTTCCGACACCGACCGGGGCGAGGGGGGCTTCGGCTCCACCGGCACAAAATAACAATCCGCATTCATCGAGGCAAATCCCATGACAAAAACAAAAACGAAATCCGTAAACATCGCAAAGCTTCTCGCGATCCTGTGCCCGCTGGTGTATTTCGCAAGCTATCTGACAAGAAAAGATTATTCCATCGTGCTGGAAGCCATTATCCAGAGCGAGCACATCGGCAAAGACGTCGCAGGCTTTGTTGAGACGCTGAGTCTGATCTCCTACGGAGCGGGACAGGTCATATCCGGCATACTCGGCGACCGCTTCAAGCCGCAGAAGATGATCTCGGCAGGCCTTGCCGCAACAGCCGCGCTGAACGTCGCCATGCCCTTCTGCCCCTCGTCTTTCAGAGCAGTCGTGTGGTTTTTGAACGGTTTTGCACAGTCCATGCTTTGGCCGCCGATGGTTCGCATTTTGGCGGCGACCATGGACAAGCGCATGTACGACGACACGTGCGTGAATACGAATATCGCGGGTATTTCCGGCACCGTGCTCATCTATCTCTCATCTTCCCTTTTGTGGATCGGTGTGTTCGACAACTGGAAGTTGACTTTCTTTGCGGACGCGGCAATTTCGGCTGTAATTCTTGCGGTGTGGATCGTCAGTTTCCGAAAGATCGACCCCGACGGGACGCTGTTCGGAAAAGAGCCGAAAGACCGGATCTCGGCGCAGGTCTCTGAAATACCTGCAAAAACGGAAAAACCGCGTCTGTCGCCTCGTCTGCTTTTCGGCTCCGGTTTCGTATTTATCGCGCTGGGCATCATCCTGCAGGGCATGCTCCGGGACGGCATCACGGACTGGGTCCCCTCTTTTATCGCAAATACCTTCAGCCTGCAAAGCGACAAGGCGATCCTTAAATCCGTCGCGCTGCCGATCCTCGGCGTCGTCAGCCTGAAGATCATCGGCTTTATCAACAACAAATTCGTCAAGGAAGAGGTCCGCGCCGCCGGCGTCACGTTTGCGGTCGGCACCGCCTGCTGCGCCGCGCTTTTGGCGCTTTATACAAAGAACCAGTACGTTACGCTCTTCGCGTCTTCCGTGATCGTCGGGACCATGCACGCGGTAAACCTGTTCCTCGTCAGCATCGTCCCTTCCAAATTCGCAAAATACGGGCTGGTCTCCACGATGTCCGGCATTATCAATTCACTGACCTACGTCGGCTCCGCCGCAGCAATCTACGGGTTCGGCTTTATTTCGGAACATTTCGGTTGGAACGCCTGCGTGATCTCCTGGGTCGTCGTTGCGGCGCTTGGAACAGTCTCCTGCTTTATCGCGGTCCCCGCGTGGAAAAAGTTCAAGGCGAAATAAAAAGCATTTTCAAACGAACATAAAAAAACAGGGACGCTCCCGTTTGGAAGCGTCCCGATTTTTTGTTTTTGGTCAATGCTCAACGGGGAAATACCGTTCCAGCCCGACCGCGTAACGGAGGATGAGTCTTGCGTCCTCTGCGGTGATGGCGCCCTTGCCGTCCACGTTGCCGATCATTTCCATGATACGCGAAGCGACTTTGTCAAGGCCGACCGCTATACGGAGCGCCAGACGCGCGTCGGAAGCGGAAACATGGCCGTCGAAATCCAGGTCGCCGTAAACAAAGTTTTGCTCGTCGCCGGCTTTATAGGTGGAATAGGGAGAAATGACGTCGTCAACAAGTGAAGCCTGCAGGTACTGGGGATACTGCTCGTCCTGCCAGACGGTGCGCTGCGTGTCGGTGAAGACCAGCCACGAAACGAACGCCGCGGCGGTGGGGGCAAAGTACTCGTTGTGTCTGTGATTCTTGATAAACCAGGTGTTTTCGGGGAAGAAGCAGGTCGCGGCGTCCACGGCTCTGCCGGGTTCCATGTGGATGTGGTTGCCGTTGGAGCAGCGGTTTTGCGTTTTCAGGCTGCCGTCGATGTCGCCGGTCCTGGCGCCGACGCCGGCGTACCGGGTCGCCTGGAAGCCGTCGGACTGCTCGTTGATCTGACTGGTCAGAGGCAGGATCTGCCGGTTGTACCCGGCGACGACGTTCAGGTTGACTCCGGAATTCTGAAGCGAGTTGAGCGTGACTTCGGCGGCGTTCATGATCTCTCTGCCGTGGGCGATCTTTTCATTCAGCACAGGGTCGACCTCGTCGGTACCGAACAGAAAACTTCTTGCCGTTTCGTAATACTCCACGGGGATCGCCGCCCAGAGGCCAGGCATATTGCGCAGATAATACCGGAGTCCCTTGGAATAAATGTACTGATCGGACTGCTGCAGGATCTCCTTGTAGCCGGAGCCGAGTTTTTCAAACATCCCCTCGCCCTGGATAATGCTGGCGGCGCCGCGCAGAGCAAGCGTGGCGATCAGCGTGGAGTAGTTGGACGTACCGAGCATGTTGCGGAACACGCCCGAAAACAGACCGGCGGGATCATCGCCGAGATAGCGCGCGAGCGCTTCCCCGAGATCTGCGCCCTTGATATTATCGAGAACGTCGCCGATATCGAGCAAGGAGCCGAGGTCGTTGATGGAATCCTGAAGCGTGCGGACAAGTCTGCCGCTCATGACCGCGCCTATGATGGAGGAGCCGGTCACAAGAGAATCGAGCAGGACAAAGGAAGCAAGACTCTGTCTGGCGTGGTCCGCTTCGTAGTACGCGTAGGCGTTTGCGACGACGCCGCCGTAGCCGCGGGCGACGACGGACACGCGGGCGGCGCCCGTGTCGCGCTTGACCCAGTTGACGTAATCCTTCAGTTTCAGCCCGTTTTCCTTGACGTCCAGACGCCAGTCGTAGTTGAAGTAATAGATTTCGTCTGCGCTGATATGAGAGGCGGCGGCGGTCACGAAGGCCTTCATGTTGTCGTCATAGATGTACTCCTCCACGTTTGAGGACGCCGGACGGTTGAAGTTGATGACGCCGATGCGCGGATCGAGCGGTTCGCCCTGATTATTGAGTTGGATATTCGCAAAAATATCGTTGATCGTCGACACGATATTCGCGCTGCCCTTGGAAACATTTTCGGCGGATGAAAGAAGCCCCGACAAAATACTGGTCAGCCAGCCGGTCATTTTGTCGGATTGCACCGAAAAAGCCTCCCGGTTAACGTCGCCGGGCGTGTTGGGATTCTGGAAATAACGGATCTCCGTCATGTCCGGAATAAAGATAACGGGCGCATTCTGACCGCCGACGGCGATCGCCGGAACTGCGAGCGCAAAGCACAGGACGATGGTCAAAATCAGCGCGATCCATTTTTTTGCAAAGGAATCGTTCATACCTCTTCCTCCTGAAGATACAATAATATATGATTATTATATACTGGATGCAGAGGATTTGCAAGAGGAAATTTTTTTTAGTATTTATTTATCGTTTATTTAGGTTTTTTATCTTATCCGCTAAAGAAACACGAAAGCAGAATTTGAAAGAAACACGAAAGCAGAATTTGACTCTTGCCTTTTTATCCGAAATGGAGTATAGTAGAAAAGAAAGGAGATTCCTCTTTCGGAGCGAACCCTTGAATTCCTATTTCAAAAGGAGAAGCAACTATGAAAAAGAGCAAACTGCTTTTCACTCTGACGCTCACCCTTCTGCTGGTTTTGGCGCTGGCAGTCAGCGTCAGCGCTAAGACCAGAAAACTCGGCGACGTGGACGGCGACAGCAAGGTCACCGCGTCCGACGCCCGTCTGGCCCTCAGAGCCGCCGTGCAGTTAAACGATAACTTGGATGAAATCTCCACCAAAGCGGCAAACGTGGACGGCGACCAGAAGGTCACCGCATCCGACGCAAGACTTATTCTGCGCGCAGCCGTCAACCTTGAAAAGATCGACGGCTCCCTGCATGAGCATGAGGCCGCCGCGCCGGTCAAAGAAAACGTTAAGGCCGCGACCTGCACCGCAGCAGGTACCTATGACGAGGTCGTGCGCTGCGCCGAATGCCGCGAAGTGCTGTCCTCCACCCCGAAGACGGAGCCGGCGCTGGGTCACTTAAAGACGATTGACGAAGCGAAGAGCACGTTCTCGCTGACCGGCGACAACCGTCTGGTTTATTCCTGCTCCCGCTGCGGCAAGACCGGCAACGAAGACGCGACCCTGCTTTACACCGGCAAGCTCACCAGTGAAAACAAACAGGAAAACGTGGACATCGTCAACCATTTCATCAACCTTACGAAGCCCGAGACCGCAAAGTTCCGCGCGCTGATGCACGATAAGACCGAAAGCAAGGTCAAGAGTTCCGAATTTGAAATGAACAACGCCATGAAGATCCTTCTGAAAGGGATCGGTACGATCGCCGGCGAGGACTTCGATCTGCCCACCGACGCAAACGGCTGGAGAGCCATGCTCAACGATATGACGAAGGACATGAATACCGAGACCAAGCGTCTTTCCATCACAAGCGATATCACAAACGAAAACTACCCGCTGAAGGGCACTCCCCTTTCCAGCAAAATCGTCACGGAAGACCTGAAAGCGCTAACCGTTCAAATTGTTGACCGCAGCGACTTCTTGAACGCCGTCCCCGCGAAACTCCCGGGTACGCGACTGGTGCAGCTTGACGCTTCCGGCACCCTTTGGTACTTTTCTCGTTATCTGAAGCCCGTTGACCGTTACGTCAAAGTCACTTACGCGCTGAATGATGAAAACCACAATTCCATCGAAACGCTTCAGCAGGGTTCCAATCTCGATCACATTTACGACCTTAACAAGAGTGATTTTAAGATGGAAGATTTCAATTCCGCCTTCGACGGAATGGAAGATCTGAACGCGGACGTCAACGCCAGTTCCTCCAACAAAATCAATACGAAGGGAACCGTCACCTACTACTTTGACGCGGAGACCGGCAAGCCGATGGGCGCCATTTATGACGTTGACATCGACACGGAAAACGCGTTCAGCATGTCCATTACGCTGAAAACGCTGACCCGGCCGCATTTCAAGGGCGCAGGCAACATCACCGCGAACTTCAGAACGCAGAATTACTACATCTTCGATCCCACAGACATGCCCGTCTGATCCGACGAACAGATACGCAAAAGCCGCCTCCAAGGAGACGGCTTCTTTCTTTGTCTGATTTACCAGCCGAAAACGGCGGACAGCGCGACGGCGCCGACGGAGAGCAGCAGAAGGACTGCCAGCACGATCGCGACGATCTTGGCAAAGTTTCTGTTCATCTTATTCCTCGATCCCGAGCAGACGGGTCATTTCCTTTCTGTATTCTTCGGTCTGACGGCCCGCGCAGTTCATGCATTTGCCCTGAACCATGGTGTAGATCTTGATCTTGGGTTCGGTACCGGCGGGACGGACGACGATTTTGTCCTTATTGTCCGCCAGCAGGACGATGACGTTGGACTGCGGAAGCGTGACGGGCGTTTCGGTCCCGGACGCAAAGTCGTACTCTTTGCGGGTCTTGTAGTCGGTCACCTTGACGATGGCGTGCCCGCCGAGTTCACGCGGGTAAGTCGAACGGAGTTTTTCCATCATATCCGCCATTTTGACCATGCCGTCGGCGCCCTCAAAGTAGAAATTGAACAGGGAGTTCTTCCAGCAGCCGAACCGGGCGTAAATGTCGTTTAAGATCTCGACAAGGTCCTTGCCCTGCTTTTTGTAATAGGCTGCCATTTCGCAGATCACCATGGAGGCGATGACGGCGTCCTTGTCCTTGGCGTGCATACCGGACAGATCCCCGTAGCTCTCCTCAAAGCCGAGCAGGAAGCGTTCGGGCTCCCCTGCTTTTTCCAGCTCGACCATTTTTTCACCGATGTACTTAAAGCCCGTCAGGACGTTGACGATCTCGGCGCCGTAGCTTTCGGCGATGGCGGCGGCGAGGTCGGAACTGACGATGGACTTGACGATCATCGGCTTTTCGGGCAGGGTGCCGAGCGCCTTGCGGCGGGACAGGATGTAATCGGTCAGCAGGCAGCCGACCTCGTTGCCGGTGGGCAGTTGATACGCCCCTTCATGCAGAACGGCGATGCCCACGCGGTCGCAGTCGGGATCGGTCGCAAGCAGCAGGTCCGCTTTTTTGGTCTCGGAAAGCTTCAGCGCCTCATTGAACGCCTCGCGGATCTCGGGGTTCGGATAGGGGCAGGTGGGAAAATGCCCGTCAGGGTTCTCCTGCGACGGCACGACCGTGACGTCCGTCAGACCGATCTCCCGCAAAATGCGGCGCACGGGCTTGTTTCCGGTGCCGTTTAAGGGGGTATAGATCACGGACAGGTCGGAGTCCTTGGTCGCCTCCGGGTCAACCGTGCATTCGCGCACAAGAGCAAAAAAGCGGTTGAGGAAGTTGTCGTTGAGAATATGGATGATGCCGAGGCTGACACCTTCCTCAAAATCCAGACGGTGTACGTCGTTAAAAACGTCGCACTTGTTGATATATTCCAGCGTTTCGGCAGCGGCGGCGTCCGTCATCTGATAGCCGCGGTGGTCATAGCACTTGTAGCCGTTATATTTGGACGGATTATGGCTGGCGGTGATGATGATGCCGGACGAACAGCGCAGTTCGCGCACCGCCCAGGCGACGATGGGCGTCGGCATGAGTTCGGGGAACAGATAGACCTTAACGCCGTTTGCCGCAAGAACCTCCGCCGCGACGCGGGCAAAATCGTCGGAATGCAGACGGGAATCGTAGCCGATGACGACGCTCGGCGCATGGAAGTGGGCGTTAAGGTAATTGGCGAGTCCCTGCGTCGCCTTGCCGACGGTGTAGACGTTCATGCGGTTGGTTCCGGCGCCGAGCACGCCGCGAAGACCGCCGGTCCCGAAGGCAAGATCAGTCCAGAAACTGTCTTTGATTTCTTCTTCGTTGTTTTCCATACGGCGAAGGGCTTCGGCAAGTTCGGGCTCCGTCGCCTTTTCTCTCCAAAGCGTATATAAAGCGTTATAGTCGTTCATGAGATCGCTCCTTTGCCTGTAATTGTTCTGTATTGATTTTATTATATCGCAACGCTTGTCATTTTACAAGTCTATTTTTGTCCCCCGGAACAGGATTTTACGGCACTCTCATAAAACGAACCTGAAAAAGCGGGCACGGAAAACAAAGAAGCTCCCGGGGGAACGGAAGCTTCTTTGTTTGGGGAAGAGAAAATATAAAAAGGGGAAAGCAATTATAAGCGCACTCTTCTGTGCTGTATATTATCTTATTCCATAACTGTTACACGGAAAATGTAACCGTATTAACAGATTTTGAATTATTTGTCCGACTTTTGTGAACGCTGCCAAAGAGACGCGGACAATGGCAAAAATAAGACACAAATCAGTTTTCTTCCTCAAATTTCTTGTGGGACTGCATTTTGAGGTAGGCGTTGATAAAGCCGTCGAGATCCCCGTCCATCACGGCGTTGATGTTGCCGTTTTCATAGCCCGTGCGATGGTCCTTGACGAGCGTGTAGGGCATAAACACATAGGAGCGGATCTGGCTGCCCCAGCCGATTTCTTTTTGATCGCCTTTGATGTCGTTGATGGTGTCCAGATGCTCGCGCTCTTTGATTTCAATGAGCTTGGACTTGAGCATGGTCATGGCGACGTCGCGGTTCTGGTACTGGCTGCGCTCCACCTGGCAGGAGACGACGATGCCGGTGGGGATGTGGGTCAGACGGACGGCGGAGGAGGTCTTGTTGACCTTCTGACCGCCCGCGCCGGAAGCGCGGTAGACGTCCATTTTGATGTCCTCGGGGCGGATATCCACCTCGATGGTATCGTCGATCTCCGGCATGACCTCCAGAGACGCAAACGACGTATGCCGTCTGCCGGAGGCGTCAAAGGGAGACACGCGCACGAGACGGTGGATGCCCATTTCGCTCTTGAGGTAGCCGAACGCGTTTTCGCCCTCGATCAGGATGACGGCGGATTTGAGGCCGGCCTCTTCGCCGTCGAGATAGTCGCTGGTCGTGGTCTTGAAGCCGTGGCGCT
>CAMVBD010000034.1 GCA_947165615.1 uncultured Clostridia bacterium
ACAAATCCAAACTCAAACGGCAGGCAAAAAAAGCCGCCGAAGCCGCAAAACAGGAAGAAGCAGGCGAATAACGCGTGATGTCAGAAAAGTTTGACGACAGCGACATGAAAATCGTCGGGCGGCCCGTCCGTCCGGCAGAATCCGGAGAAGCCCTGCGCTTTATCGAGTATACCTCAAAGGAGCACTTCAACGGCAACTTCCGCAAAGCAAAGGCGCTCGGGGCGAATATCGTCAGCGCTTTTTCTTACTCTGCCGCGCCGGAGGAACTTGAGGCGCTCATCCGCAGCCACGGCGTGGAACCGACGCCCGACGTCGTGCGGCAGGTCCGCTTTTTGTCCGTCTTTTCGGCGCAGGTCGCCATTGAAACGTATCTGCCCTCGCAGCTTTTGTCCAGCGTCGCCATGGGGGAACTCTACGACACGCTGCGCCTGTATTCCTCCGCCTTTTACGACGACCTCGCAAAGTCCGGCGCCTTTTCCTTTTATAATATGACGCTCGGTTCCGTCACGGACGTGACCGCCGCCGTCGGACGGCAGTTCGCCGCTCTCTGCGGCAAGCCCGGGGACCCCGCGCTCTCTGCCCTCGGGCAGGAGCTCCACACCCTCAACCTCAAAGCCTACCGCAAAGCCATCAACGGCTACGCCTTCGTTTAAATTTTTAAAAAACCTCTTGACAAACGGACCCGCATAGGGTATACTCGGTATACCTCTTTTTGCAGGGTTCTTTTTTTGTGCCCTGATTTCGGCGCAAATCCGCTGCGTCGGCATGAAATAGAGGGAGGCTACATTAAAAAATGGAGGTGCCGTTATGAGAGTCAAAGTCACTCTTGCCTGCACGGAGTGCAAGCAGCGCAACTACAACACGATGAAAAACAAAAAGAACACGCCCGACAGACTTGAGATGAACAAGTACTGCAGATTTTGCAGAAAGCATACGCTCCACAGAGAATCCAAGTAAGGACGCGTACCGCTTCTGACGAAAGGAAGGTTACTTATGGCAGATACCGAAAAAAAGGCCCTGACCGCCGCTGAAAAAGAGGCGGAAAAGGCGGCCAAAAAGGCAAAGCAGGAACGCATCAAAGCGTCCAAGCCGAAAAAAGAAGGCAGTGCCGCTTCCCGCGCAGGAAAACGAGTCAAAAAGTTCTGGAAGGACTTTACCGGAACCGTCAAAAAGATCGTCTGGCCCGGCCCCAAGCAGGTCGTCAAGTCCACGCTTGTCGTTCTGGCGTCGGTCATCGTGGTGGGTCTCGTGATCTTCGGCTTCGACCAGGGCATCAAGGCTCTGTTCAACAAGACCGTCGAAGTCGTTGAAGAGGCTGCCGAAAACAAGGGCGGGACCGAGGCGGAAACCGAGTCCGGAGCCGAGTCTGAGTCTGAGTCCGAGTCCGAATCCGAATCGGAGTCCGAAAGCGAATCCGAGTCCGAAAGCGAAACGGAATCCGAAAGCGAATCCGAGTCCGAATCCGAGTCCGAATCCGAAACGGAATCCGAGTCCGCCGAATGATCTCACACGTAAACAAGGGAAGGACACACAGATATGATTGAAGATTACAAGTGGTACGTCGTCCACACCTATTCCGGTTACGAGAACAAGGTTGCGGATAATATCCGCAAGGTCGTCGAAAACCGTGGACTCCACGACCAGATCGTTGACGTGCGCGTCCCGACCGAGACGGTCGTTGAGATCAAGGACGAAAAGCGCCGCGAAATCGAGCGCAAAATTTTTCCCGGCTACGTTCTTGTAAAACTCGCCATCTCGTACAACGAGAAAGCGCAGGAAAACAGAATGACGGACGAAATCTGGTACATCATCCGCAATACCCGCGGCGTCACCGGCTTCGTCGGCCCCGACGGCAGACCCGTTCCCCTGACGGAAGAGGAGGTCTATCGCCTGGGCGTAGAAAAGAAGAGCGTCAGCGTGAATTACGAGGTCGGCGATCTCGTTACCATCATTCACGGTTCCTTTGACGGCTTTTCGGGTATCGTCGACAAAATCGACGTCGAAAACGATACCGTGCGCGTGATCATTTCCATGATGGGACGTGACACGCCGCTCGAGCTGGGGCTCGATCAGGTCGAGTCCGCAGTCGACTGATTTTTGGTAATGCGACCCGAATACGGGTCCTTTATGCCGGGGTGACCCGGCGTGGGAGGGGACAAATCTCATCTATCCCCGCCACTACCACATGTTTTTGGAGGTGCAGTTATGGCACAGAAAGTTACCGGCTTTATTAAGCTTCAGATCCCCGCAGGAAAGGCAACGCCCTCTCCCCCCGTCGGCCCGGCTCTGGGTCAGCACGGCGTGAACATCATGGCGTTCACCAAGGAATTCAACGAGCGCACCAAAAACGACATGGGTCTTGTCATCCCGGTCGTCATCACCGTTTATTCCGACCGTTCCTTTACCTTTGTTACCAAGACTCCCCCCGCGGCCGTCCTCATCAAAAAGGCCTGCGGCATTGAGACCGCTTCCGGCACCCCGAACAAGAACAAGGTTGCCTCGATCACCAAGGAGCAGGTCAGAAAAATCGCTGAGCAGAAGATGCCCGACCTCAACGCCGGCAGCGTCGAAGCCGCGATGAGCATGATCGCCGGTACCGCCCGTTCCATGGGCGTCACCGTTGTAGACTGAGCGGGAGGTAACAGAATATGAAACACGGTAAAAAATACGTAGACAGCGCAAAGCTCGTGGACCGTTCCAAGCTCTACGAGTCCAATGAGGCGCTGGATCTGGTCGTCAAGACCGCAAAGGCCAAGTTCGACGAGACCGTCGAAGTCCACGTCCGTCTGGGCGTTGACTCCCGTCACGCGGACCAGCAGGTCAGAGGCGCCGTCGTCCTTCCGAACGGCACCGGTAAAAAAGTCAGAGTCGCCGTTTTCGCCAAGGGTCCCGAAGCGGACGCCGCCGCGGCTGCGGGCGCTGAGATCGTCGGCGCTGAGGATCTTGTCGCCAAGATCCAGGGCGAAGGCTTCCTTGATTTCGACGTGGCGATCGCCGCTCCCAACATGATGGGTCTGGTCGGCCGTCTCGGTAAGATCCTCGGCCCCAGAGGCTTAATGCCCTCTCCCAAGGCCGGCACCGTGACCCCCGACGTCGCCAAGGCTGTTAACGACGCCAAGGCCGGTAAGATCGAGTACCGTCTTGACAAGACCAACATCATCCACTGCCCCATCGGCAAGGCTTCCTTCGGCGCGGACAAGCTGTATGAAAACTACGCGACGCTCCTTGACGCCATCATCAAGGCCAAGCCCGCCGCTGCCAAGGGCCAGTATATCCGCTCCTGCACCGTCGCCTCCACCATGGGCGTCGGCGTCAAGATCAACCCCAACAAGGTCCTCAAATCCGCCGAATAATTTCGACCGGACCGAAAAAAGTACTTGACAAGACCCGTGTCTTGTGATAGTATAACAAAGTGCTGTTCTAAAGACAGCAGGTGCATCGCGTAAAGGACCAAGGTCCGCCTGCCGAGGAATGGAAATAAAGTCTACTGATTTTATGCCCGTTTCCTCTGCGGAAACGGGTTTTTTGCGCGCTGTCCAATAGTCGTAAATAAGGCAGGTGAAACAATTTGCCAAGCGCAAAGGTATTAGAAGAAAAGAAGGTCAAGGTCGCCGCTCTGAAGGAACGCATCGACGCCGCTGTCGCGGGTGTCATCGTTGACTACAAGGGCATCACGGTCGAGGACGACACCAAGCTCCGCAAGGAACTCCGCGAAGCAGGCGTCCGTTACTCCGTCGCCAAGAACACCCTGATCCGTCTTGCGGTGGAAGGTACCGCACTTACCGCGATGGACGATCAGCTCAACGGCACGACCGCTATCGCCACCAGCAGCGAGGATTACGTCGCCGCCGCGAGGATCCTCTCCAAGTTCGCCGAAAAGCACGACAACTTCAAGCTGAAGGTCGGCTTTATGGACGGTGAAGTGATCGGACTCGACAAGCTCGATGAACTTGCCAAGCTCCCGTCCAAGGAGGAACTGCTCACCAAGGTCGCGTACGTATTCGCAGCACCCATGTCCTCGTTCGCGAGAGCCATTCAGGCGATCGTCGACAAACAGAACGAAGGAAACGAAGCTCCCGCCGAGGAGAATGCCGCTCCCGCTGAGGAAGCAGCCGCCGAATAATCGGCAAACAAATCAAAATTAACTGGAGGAAATTTATAATGGCATCCGAAAAGATTACCGCTATCGTTGATGAAGTTGCCGCTCTGTCCGTTCTGGAACTTGCGGAACTTGTAAAAGAAGTCGAAGAGAGATTCGGCGTCAGCGCTGCTGCTGCCGTCGTCGCTGCCGGCCCCGCTGCCGCTGCCGCTCCCGTCGAAGAGAAGACCGAGTTTGACGTCGTTCTTGCCGGCTTTGACGCCGCTGCCAAGATCAAGGTCATCAAGGTCGTCCGTGAGATCACCGGCCAGGGCCTTGCCGAGGCCAAGGCGACTGTTGAAGGCGCTCCCAAGACCATCAAGGAAGCCGTCAGCAAGGACGAGGCTGAAGAACTCAAGAAGAAGATCGAAGAGGCCGGCGGTAAGGTCGAACTCAAGTAAGATCGCATATTGCAAAAAACCGACCGTCGCAAGACGGTCGTTTTTTGTATAGGGAGCGCGCCCTCGAACGTTTTTCCGCTATCTGTCTCTTGCGGGGACGCGTCCGGAATGCTATCATAAAGATACAGTTTTTTTACGAAAGAAGGGCGCCCCTATGCGTCAGCCGTTTCGCGCCGGGCTCGGCGTATTGTTATCGTTTGTGCTTTTGTTTACCGGACTGCTCCTGCCGACGACCGCGACGTGGACGACGACGGCTTCGTTACCGCCGCAGACGCAAGGCTGGCGCTCAGACGGGCGGTGGAACTGGAAACCTACCCCAAGGGTAGCCGGGCGTACGTCGCCTGCAACGTAAACCGCGACGACGCCGTCACAGCCGCGGACGCGAGAAGCATTCTCCGTGCGGCGGTCGCTTTGGAAGACCCCGCGCTTTGGTAAACGCGGATAAAAAAGAAAAACGGGACGCCGTGCTCCCGTTTTTGATGGAAAAAGCCTGTTTTACACAAACGCTTTCACGTTTTTCTCGTAGTGGCCGGTGTCCTGGAACCCGACGGCGGTCTGCTGGCGCTCGCCCCATTTATAGGCGATGTCTTCATAGGAGTCGGTCAGGATCTTCGCGCGCCAGAAGCCGTCCTTCGAGCCCTTTATGCACCAGTCGGACGACCACATCCCGTGGCCGGTGGCCTTGTACGTCCACAGCGTCCAGTTGAAATGCGTCTTTTCCATGGTCTTAAAGCAGTTTTCCCACGTCGTCGTCTTGTGCGGATAGTATTCGCCCATAAACAGCGGCACGTCGAAGTAGTACATCCGCGTCAGGTACACGAACAGATTGAAAATGAAGTTGGAATTCTGATAAAAGTGGACCTGATACACCACGTTCTTCCAGCCCTTGACCCATTTGTGCGGCAGGGCGGCGGCGGTCCAGATGCATTCGAGGGTGATGATATGGTCGGGGTCGGCCTTCCGTACGGTCTCGTACAGCTCGGTGTAGATCCCTTCGTTGTTTACGCGGCGTTTGACCTCACCCGCGTCCACGTCGCACATGGGCTCATTGAGCAGATCGTACATCGCGACGGCGGGGTCCCCCTTAAAGCGTTCGGCGATCGCGGTCCACAGTTCTTTGGTCAGCCGCCGGTTTTCCTCGCCCTGTTCGTTTTTCAGATACAGTCCGCAGGACTTCGCCTTGCCGGAGTGCGGCGCGTCGCTCTGAAAGCCCACGGCGCCGTGCATGTCCAAAATGACGTACAGTCCGCGTTTGCCGCATTCCTCCACGATCCAGTCGAGGCGGTAAAAATCCCATTCGCCGTTTTTATCCAAAATCTTTGTGCCCGCGTCGTCGTAATAGAAGTTGCGGTACCAAAACGGCACGCGCACGCAGTTAAAGCCCAGTTTTGCGATCTCGTCAAGGTCCGCGGCCGTGATAAAGTTGTCGTAATAGACGTCCATTAGGTCGTAGGCCGCCTCTACACCGAAACGGTCGGTCAGTTTCGTGATCACGTCGTAGTGGTCGGTCGCCTCCTCATAGGGGTTCAGCCAGTCCTCCCAAATGAGCCACGCGCCGAGGTTTACCCCGTGCAGGGTCACTTCCTCCCCGCGGCGGTTGACGAGTTTTCGCCCGGCGGTCGTCAAAAAGTCGTCGCCGGTCAGCGCCCGCCCCGGGTTTTCGGCAAAGGCAAGCGGCAGGCTGGTCAAAAGCAGCACGCCCGCCAAAAGCAGAGAGAACACAATACGCAGTTTTTTCATACCGTCGCCTCCGTATGATACAGATTTATTTTCAGCGGCGGGGCCTCCCCGCCGTCAAAGGCAAGACGCAGGTCCCGTCCGTCTCCGAGCAGGACGTCCGGGAGCGTGACGATCCGCTTATGCCCCACGCGGGTGCCGGACGTCAGCAGAAAGTCCCGGTCGCCGATGCGGACATACAGGCGCCACGCGCCCGCCGTCTCGCCGGCGGTCAGGTTCTCTTCCAAAACCAGCGTGTTGGCGGACGTCCGCCCGTTTCCTTCCGGCGCGACGAAAACGTCGCCGCCTTCCTGCCAGACGCGGACGGGTAGGGGAGAGGCAAAGCGGTTTTTCAGCGCCTTTCCAAAGGCCTCCAGTACGGACGCGTCCTTTTCGGGGATCAGCCCCCGGTCGTCGGGCCCGACGTTTAACAGCAGGTTCGCCCCGTGCCCCACGGACAGGTCATACAGCCCCATGACCCCGTTTACGTCCCGCACGTCCCCCTCGTCGGTCGGCGTCCAGAACCAGTTGCAGGGCCGGAGCTTGCAGTCGCACTCGTACGGCTGAAAGCGCCGCCCGCGCGCAAGCGCGTCGTTGCCGTCCTCCGGCTCCGGCGCGGGGTCAAGGTTTTCGGGGGCGATCCCGTCCTCGTTCCCGACCCAAAGGACGTCCGGGTCCCAAAGGTTAAAGAGCAAAATGTCCGGCTGCAGACGGCGGATCTCTTTGGTGATCCGCTGCCTGTCAAAATCGTGCCCGTCGGCGCCGCACCCGTCAAACCACAGGTAGTCGATTTTGCCGTACCGGGTCAAAAGTTCCGTGATCTGCGATAAAAAGTAAGCGTCGTAGTCCTTTGCGCTTTTTTCGCGGCTGCCGAATTCGGCGGGGGAGTAGTACAGCCCCACTCCCAGCCCAAATTCCCGGCAGGCGTCGGTAAACTCCCGCACCACGTCCCCGTTTCCCTGTCGCCAGTTTGTGTTCCGGACGCCGTAATCGGTGGTCTTAGTGTTCCACAAAGCAAAGCCGTCGTGGTGCTTCGCGGTCATAATGGCGTATTTTGCCCCGGCCTTTACGGCTGTGTCCGCCCACCGGCGGCAGTCGAGGTCTTTAGGGCGAAAGCGGGCGGGGTCCATAAAAACGCCGTCCCAGTCGCGGTGCCCGGGATAAAACGAACGGATGCCAAAGTGAAAAAAGAGACCGAACTCCCACCTTAAAAAGGCGAACTGTCCCCTTGTCGGCGCAAAGTATCTCATAGCAGCCTCCCGTTGGATTTCTCTTATCCATTATAACAAATGACAAAGGAAATTACAATTCCGAACCAAAAACTTTTCCGATTTTATAGACAACGCCCCCGAAACGTGCTATACTTATTTCCCGTAGATTTGATTCGACGGGGGTATCGACATGAAAAAACCGGGCTTCGACCACGCAAAGTATTTGGAACTTCAGACCAAAAACATCACGGACCGCATTGCCCGTTTCGGCGGCAAGCTGTATCTGGAATTCGGCGGCAAACTGTTTGACGACTATCACGCCTCCCGTGTGCTGCCGGGCTTTCAGCCGGACGCCAAGATCCGCATGCTCTACGAACTGCGCGAAGACGCCGAAATCGTCATCGTCGTCTCCGCCGACGACATCGAAAAAAACAAGCGCAGAGGGGACCTCGGCATCACCTACGACGCCGACACTTTGCGACTTGTCGACGCCTTCCGCGACTTCGGCCTGTACGTCGGCAGCGTATGCATCACCCATTTTTCGGATCAGCCCGGCGCCGTGCAGTTTCAAAAGCGGCTCGAGGCGCTCGGCATGCGCGTCTACCGGCATTACAAGATCCCGGATTACCCCGCCAACGTCCCGCTCATCGTCTCGGATGACGGCTACGGCAAAAACGATTACATCGAGACCTCCCGTCCCCTCGTCGTCGTCACCGCCCCCGGTCCCGGCTCCGGCAAAATGGCGACCTGCCTCAGCCAGCTCTATCACGAGTATAAGCGCGGCAACAAGGCGGGCTACGCCAAGTTTGAGACCTTCCCGATCTGGAACCTGCCCTTAAAGCACCCGGTCAACGTCGCCTATGAAGCCGCCACCGCGGACCTCGACGACGTCAACATGATCGACCCCTTCCATCTCGAGGCCTACGGCGTCACCACGGTCAACTACAACCGCGACGTCGAGATCTTCCCGGTGCTCTCCGCCATCATGAAAAACATCATGGGCGAGTCCATCTACAAGTCCCCCACGGACATGGGCGTCAACATGATCGGCTACTGCATCGCGGACGACGAGGTCGTGTGCAAGGCCGCCAAGGAGGAGGTCATCCGCCGCTATTACGAAGCCGCCTGCAACGTCAAGCTCGGCTTCGGCGACAAGCAGGTCGTGCACCGCATCGAGCTGCTGATGAACTCCCTGGATCTGACCACCGACGACCGGCGCGTCGTCAGGGCGGCGCTGGACAAGGCCGCTGAGACCGGCGACACCGCCGCCGCCATTGAGACGGAGGACGGCAAGATCCTCACCGGCAAAACCTCGGACCTGCTCGGCGCGTGCAGCGCCATGCTCATCAACGCCATGAAGCATCTGGC
>CAMVBD010000035.1 GCA_947165615.1 uncultured Clostridia bacterium
TCCCCCGCCGTGAGGTCGGAGGGCGCCTTGAGCGCGACGGCAGCGTCGTCCGACAGCCGGTATTCGACGCGAACGCCGTTTGAGAGCGGCACGACCCGGAAGGAGCCGAAAGCGACGGAGTGGTCCTGTGAATTGAGGTAGTAGCGGCCGTTTTCGGACAACAGCGTGACGGACAGGACGGAAGAAAATTTGTTGTCAAAGACCGGCAGCGCGTGCCAGTAGAGGTCTGCGGACGCGTCGTAGACGCTGACGCTGCCTGTCACGGGATCGAAAAACAGGGTCAGCGCCCCGGAAGACGCGCTTTTTTGCAGGCGTTCGGGGTCCGTTTTGTGCAGTTCCGGCAAAATGTCGCCGCTGCCGCGGATCTCACTGCCGACGGACAGGCTGTTGACAGACGGCGCCTGTCTTCCGCAGGCGGACAAAACGGGAACGAGAAGCGCGACGACCAGCAGAAAAGCCGTCAGCCGACGAAAACCGGTCTTCATATGCGCACCTCCCGAAAATATTTCATACTATATTATCATAATTCCCGATAAAACGCAAGATAAAAATAAGAAGAACGCGTTAAATACAGAAAAAAGACGCCGGACGGAGATCCGTCCGACGCCCGGAAGGGAGTCTGCCGTTATCGGTCTTCCCGGAAATAAGAGAGGCCGAGAGAGGCGGGCGGCTGGTTTTCGCGCTTTTTGCGTACGCTGACGATGATGAGGACCAAAATCGTGACGGCGTAGGGCAGAAGCTGGAACAGGGGCTGATACTGCATACTGACGTTGAGGCGGTTATAAAGAATGTACAGACCGCCGAACAGATACGAGCCCGGGATCGCGAGTTCGGGACGCCAGATGGCGAAAATGACGATGGCGATGGCAAGCCAGCCGCGGTCGCCGAAGCCGCCGTCCTGCCAGATACCGTTGGAATAATCCATGATGAAATACAGCCCGCCGAGACCGGCGATCATGCCGCCGATACAGGTCGCGGCGTATTTATAGCGCGTGACGTTGATGCCCGCGGCGTCCGCCGTGGCGGGGCTTTCGCCGACAGCCCTGAGCTGCAGGCCGAGCCGGGTGCGCCGGATCATATATGCCGCCACAACGGCGAGGATCACGGCAAGATAGACCATAAAGCCGTTCTTGCTGCCGAAGGGCAGGAAGGACTGGTAGACCTTTGAGATCTTCGCCAGAGACAGATAGGGCGTGGCGCTTCCGGTCAGTTTGATCAGCGAACCGCCGAAGAAATTGCCGAAGCCGACGCCGAAGGTGGTAAGGGCAAGACCGGTCACGTTTTGGTTCGCACGCAGGGTGATCGTCAGAAAGCTGTAGATCAGGGATGCAAGGAGCGACCCGGCAAGGCAGGAAAGGAACGGGATCAGGAGCGCCAGCACGGGGCTGAAAGAAAGAACGCTCTCTTTGACCGCCTCGTTATAAAAGAAGCCGCCCATGACGCCGGAGATGGCGCCGACGTACATAATGCCCGGGATGCCGAGGTTCAGGTTGCCGGCCTTTTCGGTGATGATCTCGCCGGTGGCGCCGTAAAGGAGGGGCGTGCCCTGCAGGACGGCGCGGATCAGGAAGTTAAGGATCTGTCCCATTACTGCACCTCCTTTGCGCTCTTTTTGCGGAAGTGGAGCTCGTAATTGATGAAGAACTCACAGCCGATGATGAAAAAGATGATGATGCCGGTCAGAATGTCCGCGAAGGATGAATTGATGTCGAAGTTGGTGGAGATCTTGTCCGCGCCGCGCTGCATGAAGACGATCAGGAGCGACGTGACGACCATGACCAGCGGATCGAACTTGGCGAGCCACGAGACCATGATAGCGGTAAAGCCGCGCCCCTCCGCGATATTCTCATCGATGGAGTGCGACGTGCCGGCGACGAGCAGAAAGCCCACGAGGCCGCAGATGGCGCCCGAGAGGATCATGGTGCGGATGATGACCTTTTTGACGTTGATGCCGATGTAGCGCGCGGTGTTTTCGCTTTCGCCGACGACGGAGATCTCATATCCGTGCTTACTGTAGTTGAGATAGACGTACATAAACACGGTCAGCACGCCGATCACAAGGATATTGAGAAGATAGGGCTTGCCGAAGAGGGACGGCAGCCACCCGTGGGACAGAAGGGAGGGGCCGACGGTGTGGGAACCGCTTTGATCGGTCAGCTCGATGAAGAACTTGATGAGATAGATGGCGACGTAGTTCATCATCAGGGTGAACAGCGTCTCGTTCGTTTTGAACTGCGCCTTGAAAAGCGCCGGGATGAAGCCCCACAACGCGCCGGAGAGAAGACTGGCGACGAGGGTGACGGCAATAAGCGAGCCCTCGGACAGTTTGCCGCCGAGGCTGAGCATGCACATGGCGGTGGCAAGCGCCCCGATGAGGACCTGGCCCTCGCCGCCGGTGTTCCAGAACTTCATGCGGAAAGCGGGAGTCAGGGCGACCGCGACGCCGAGGAGCATGACGACGTTCTGGAAGGTAAACCAGATATCGTCCGCGGTGCCGAACGCGCCGAGGAACATGGTGTAGTAGATGGAGAAGGGGTTGTCGCCGGTCACAAGGATCGTGATGACGCCGCACAGGATCAGGGCGACCAGCCCCGCGCCGACGCGGATGCACATGCGCGTCCAGAAGGGCATGTTTTTGCGTCTGGAAATGGTGACGAGCGGCTCGCGCTCTTTTGCGTGTCTGACGGCGGGCTCATTCGCCATGGTCGTCCCCTCCCTTCGCTTTGGTCATCAAAAGACCGACTTCTTCTTTTTTGGCGGTCCGGCCGTCGAGGATGCCGGTCACGCGTCCGGCGCACACCACGAGGATGCGGTCGCACAGCTCCAGCAGGACGTCCAGATCCTCGCCGACGAAAATGACCGCGACGCCGTTTTCCTTCTGCTCATTGAGCAGGTTGTAGATCATATAAGAGGAATTGATGTCGAGGCCGCGCACGGGATACGCCGCCATGAGCACGGTGGGCGCCGCCGCGATCTCGCGGCCGACAAGGACCTTTTGCACGTTGCCGCCGGAGAGTTTGCGCACGGCGGTCTTGGCGCTGGGCGTGACGACCTGCAGGCTGTCGATGATCTTGTCCGCCAGCGCCTTCGGCGGCTGCCGGTCCACAAACACGGTTTTGCCCTTGCGGTAAGAGCGCAGCATCATGTTGTCGATGATGTCCATGTTGCCGACGAGTCCCATGCCGAGGCGGTCCTCCGGCACAAAGGACAGGCGCACGCCGAGGTCGCGGATCTGCATGGGCGTTTTGCTGCGCAGGTCCACGTTCTGCCGCGTCTGCGGGTCGAGGTAGCGGATCTCGCCGTCGGTGGGCGATTGGAGCCCCGCGATGATTTCCAACAGTTCCCGCTGGCCGGACCCCGCGACGCCCGCAATGCCGAGGATCTCGCCGCTCTTTGCCGTAAACGAGACGTCATCAAGGATCTTGACGCCCTCATAGGATACAAGGTTCAGGTTCGAGACCGTCAGGCGGTCCTCGGTATTTTCAAGCTTTTCGCGCTTGATGTTGAGGGAAACACGCTGGCCGACCATCATTTCCGTCAGCTCGTTGACCGTGGTGGAGGCGGTTTCGACGGTGGCGATATGTTTGCCCTTTCGAAGGACGGCGACGCGGTCCGAAATGGCCATGACCTCGTGCAGCTTGTGCGTGATGATCATGATGGACTTGCCGTCGTCGCGCATGCGCCGGATGACGTTGAACAGTTTTTCGGTCTCCTGCGGGGTCAGGACGGCGGTTGGCTCGTCAAGGATCAGGATATCGGCGCCGCGGTAAAGGACCTTGATGATCTCGACCGTCTGCTTTTCGGAAACGGACATCTCGTAGATCTTTTTATTGGGGTCCAGAACGAAGCCGTAGCGCTCGGCGATGGCGGCGACTTTTTCGGCGGACTTTTTGATGTTGAATTTTTCTTTTTTGATGCCGAGGACGATGTTCTCGGTCGCGGTAAACAGGTCCACGAGTTTGAAATGCTGGTGGACCATGCCGATGCCGTGATGGAACGCGTCCTTCGGAGAAGCGATGGTGACGTGCTCGCCGCCGATAAAGATCTCGCCGGAATCCGGATGGTAGATGCCGGAGATCATGTTCATCAGCGTCGTCTTGCCGCTTCCGTTTTCACCGAGGATCGCCAGCACTTCGCCGCGCCGCAGGTCCATTTCGACGTCGTCGTTGGCGACGATGTTGCCGAAGACCTTTGTGACGTGCCGCAGTTCCAGCGCAAGCGGGGCGTTTTGGGACATATTCAAGATTGCTCCCCTCTTTTCAAAATCAAGAGGACGAGGCTCAGAAGCCCCGTCCCCTTTTTCGGTATTCAGGCCAAGAAACCGATCTGTTCCGTTTGTTATTCGGTTTGTGCTTCAGGCGAAATGCGGAACGCGGATCAATATTTCTCGTTCAGGAACTCGATACCGTCGATGCGGACGTCGAAGTACGGAGCGGATCTGAACTCGGACTCATGGAAGTACCCGTCGGAGACCACTTCGGTGTCGGGGGTGAACGCGGCGTCGGTGTCAACGTCGGCCATGTAGGAGGTCAGGGTCTTGCCTTCCACGGTGAAATTCTTGGTATCGAACACGTGCAGGGTGCCGGCCTTGAAAGCGGCGATGGCGGTCTCGATGGCTGCCTTGGTGCCGTCGGCGGCGACGTTCCGGTTCAGACCGGAGAGAACGATGGAGCCGGTGTTTTCGATGTCGCCGACGTAATCGTCGTCGATGGCCGTACCGTCGCCCCAGGACTTGATGATGTAATGGAAGTAGGGCGCCCAGTTGATGGCGGAGGCGATGATGAAGGTGTTTTCGCCCGCGTCAAAGGTGGAGCCGTTGTAGGAGACGTTGGGGACGCCGGCGGATTCGCAGGCGGCGGGAGCGCCGAGGGAGTCGGCGTGCTGGCTGATGAGGACGCACTTGTCGGTCTCGATGAGAGCGGTAGCGGCCTCCTGCTCGGCGGCCTGATCATACCAGGAGCCGGTGTAGCGGACCTTCATGGTAACGCTGGGGCAGACGGACTTGGCGCCGAGATAGAAGGAGGTAAGGCCGGAGATGACTTCCGCGTAGGTGTAAGCGCCGACGTAACCCATGACGGCCTGCTCGGCGGTGATCTTGCCGTCGGCGATCATTTCGTTGAGCTTCATGCCGGCGGCGATACCGGCAAGATATCTGCCCTCATAGATGGAAGCGAACGCGTTGTGGAAGTTGGCGAGGTTTTCGGTGTGCGCCATGGTGCCGGTGGCGTGGCAGAACTGCACGTCGGGGTTATTCTTGGCAACCTGAAGGAGGAACTGCTCATGACCGAAGGAGTCGGCAAAGATGATCTTGCAGCCGTCGGTGACGAGTTGGTTGGCGGTCTCGGCGCAGGCGTTGGTCTCGGGGATGCCGGTCTTAATGAGGACCTGCTCGTTGCTCAGACCCAGAACTTCCTGAACGGCCTTGACAGCCTTGATGAAGTTGTAGTCGTAGGTGGAGTTTGCGTCGTGCAGGCAGATGACGCCGATCTTGAATTCGGCGGGCACGTCGAACTTTTCAAGCGTTGCGCCGACCAGAAGGTCTTCGGTCATACCGGGCTTGTCGGCGTCGCCGCCGCAGGCCGCGAACGCTACGAGAACCATGACCAGAGTCAACACGACAGCAATCGTTTTCTTGAACATTTTCAATGTTCCTCCTTCATAAATTAAGGTTGTTTATGTCAATCCGGTTTCCGGATCATGACCGAAACGCAATGTTTCCGAGATCGTCCATGGACTCGACGACGGCGAGCGACTCGACGCGGATGCCCATGTCCCGCAGTTCTTTGCCGCCGGGCTGGAAGCCCTTTTCGATGGCGATGCCGATACCGACCAGCTCCGCCCCCGCCTCACGGAGGATCGAAAGCAGGCATTTAGCCGCGGCGCCGTTGGCAAGGAAGTCGTCGATGACGAGCACCCGCTCGCCCTTATTTAAGTAGGCGCGGGACACGCTCATCTGATAGGGCTCGCCTTTCGTATAGGAAAAGCACTCGCCGGTGTAGACGTCGGCGCCGACGTTTTTATGCTTTCCTTTTTTTGCGAACACGACGGGCACCTTGAAGAACTGCGCCGCCGCGAAGGCGATGGCGATGCCGGAGGATTCGACCGTCAGGATCTTGTCCACGCGGCAGGAGCCGAAGAGATTAAAAAACTCCCTGCCGAGGGCTGTGATCAGATCGGGGTCGATCTGATGAGTGAGGAAACTGTCGACTTTCAGGATACCGCCGGGCAGGACCCGTCCGTTTGATCGGATTTTTTCTTCCAACAATTTCATAAGCGCAACCTCACGCGGGGAATTCAAAAGGATGTGTTTAGTATAGCGAAAAAAAGCCCGTAAATCAAGGAAAAAATGCGCCAGACGACAAAAATCTATGTTTTGCCGACTGGATTGTGCAAAAGAACAAGATCCTTTGTGCCGTATTCACAAAAATATGCACGCCGGTCCCGTTAAAGTCGTAAAGGAATTCCCTTTCCATTTGGTTTACGGCGCGTATAGGCAGCATGGATCTCGTCGGCGTTTCACGGGGATTCAGCATTCTGCACAAATTTTCTTATGCATACTTTCGTAAAGCGATCCGCATTCCCGCACCGTTTGTGCAATTTAAACAAAGCTCCGTATACCGCCCCCGAAAAAGCGCGCTCATGCCGACTTTTCGGCCCTCCCCCGTTGGCGATCGGGCGTTTTGCCGGGACGGGTTCCTTTCAGTTTTCACAAAATTTTTTGGGAAAGATTGTGAAATAAGGCAAGAATGAAACGGTTGACAAATGGAAAAGAATATTTTAAACTATATTTTGTATACACGCATGGACCGCGCGTCTACAGAACTACATGAAAGGAAGAAAGAAACCGTATGAAAAAAACCACAAAAATCATCAGCATGATTCTTGCCGTGGTCATGGTCTTCTCCGTCTTACCTGTTTTTGCGTCCGCCAACGCGATCAACAAAGACGTAACGACGATTGAGAAGTTCATCTCCAACGGAAATCTTGCGAACGTTGTTGAATATCTTGTAAAGAATATCAACGCGAAAAAAGGCGACCTGACCGGCACCGTGCTGCGTTTGGTCTACCTGTTTATCGACGCTGACGATCTCACCGCCGAACTCAATAAGATCCAGGGCGGCGACGTGACCAAGTTCTCTGACGCCGAAGCCGCGACCGTGCTGCTCAACTGGCTGGACAAGAACCTGCCCGAGTGGACCAAGGACATCACCTCTCAGAGCTGGTACGGTCCTGTTTCCAATCTCGTACAGCGCCTTGGGATCACGCTTGACCTCAAGTCCGTGGACGGCGTTCTGAAAACCGTCGCCAGCCTTGCCGACGTTGCGAACAATAAGGTGTTCGGCAGATACGTTTTCGATCTCGGCATCCTCAACGAACTCAACGAAAACGCCATCAAGAACACCAAGCGTTCCAAGGGCGACCTGAACGTCATTTACGACGTTCTCCAGTTTGCGCAGGATAACATCGGCATCATCAAAAAAGCCGTTTCCGGCAACCTGAGCCTCGGCATCGTTTCCAACTACGTGGATCTCGGCGACATTGAGGGCGCGATCAAGCAGCTGCCCGATCTGATCAAGAGCTTCCTCTACAAACTCATCGACTCCGAAGCGAAGGCCGGCGAATTCAAGAAAGACGCCACCAAGGGCGACTGGGGCAACTCCGCTTATAAGGATTACACCGCCGACCAGCTCCTCGGCGCCGCGCTCATCAAGGCCATCAAGGGCACCGACGACGTCGTTTCCAAGGCAGAAGCCGACAAGGCGACCTCCCTTTCCTTCTACGACATCCTTGCCGACTACGCGCCCGACCTGTACAGCCGTTTCGCCATCGACTGGCTCAACGAAAACCTGCAGGGCCTGATCGAAAAGATCTCCCTCACCGATGAGATCAAGAACAGATTCAACCAGAGCATTCCCGCGTTCACCAAGGACACCTTTAAGGAGATCTTTGACAACGCCAAGAAGGAAGGCTTCCTGAGCCAGATCAACAACCTCGTCGTGCGCATTGCCGAGCTCGTTCTGACCCCCGCTGCGAACAAGGAGCTGGCGCTCGTCAAGGGCGGCAACGACAAGCTGAACGATAACCTTCTCAAGATCGCCCGCTACGTCCTGCCCGCCATGGCGAACAAGACGGTCTCCGACAAGGTCGGCTTTGACTTTACGCCCTTCACCAAGGACGCCGTCGCCAAGATGCAGCTCGGCGACATGGTCGTCGCGATCCTGAAGCCCTTTATGGAGGGCTGGTTCAGCGGCTCCCCCGCTTTCAGCAAGGAAGCCGTCGCCTCCGTCAAGAACGTCCGTCAGCTTGGCGCCTACGTCCTGTATCTGACCGCCACCAACGCCGATTGGGATTGGGTCAAGGACATTGACTACGATTTCACCGCCATCGGCCAGAAGATCCTCTCCGGCAAGACCGTCAAGGATCTGGACGACGCGACCGCGAAGGACGTCATCAAGTCTCTGGCTGCCGGCCTCGGCATCGGCGCCCTGCAGCACAACAAGGATAAGATCCACTTCAACGTCGCCATTGACGCTTCCGATTGGGAAAAGGCTGCCGTTCAGATCTCCAACTGGGCTCTGGGCTTCATCAAGGGCATGCCCGCCGTCGTGATCGCCGCCGACCTGATGAACGCGGACGACTACGGCCCCTTCTACAAGATCAACGTCCTGCTGAACGAACTGATCGACTTCTCCTTCCTCAATGACGTGAACACCGAGAACTTCAAGCTCGACGTCGAGA
>CAMVBD010000036.1 GCA_947165615.1 uncultured Clostridia bacterium
GGCAAGCAGGGAATCATAGCGATCCTTCTTTCTCTGGATCGCAAGGATGGCCTGCGCTTCGCCTTCGGATTCGCGGATCTTTGCTTCTTTGACAGCCTCGGCGCGTAAAATCGCGGATTGTTTGTCCGCTTCCGCGGCAAGGATCTTGGCTTCTTTTTCACCTTCCGCAACAAGCACCGCGCTTGCTTTTTCACCTTCTGCGCGAAGGATGGCTTCTCTTCTTTCGCGCTCCGCCTTCATCTGCTTTTCCATGGCGTCCTGAATCTCTCTGGGCGGGAAAATATTCTTGAGTTCGACGCGGTTGACCTTGATCCCCCATGGATCGGTAGCTTCGTCCAGAATAACGCGGATTTTTGCGTTGATCGTGTCGCGGGACGTAAGCGTATGGTCAAGTTCCATATCGCCGATGATATTGCGAAGCGTGGTCGCCGTCAGATTCTCAATGGCGGAAATCGGGTTTTCTACGCCGTATGTGTACAGTTTCGGATCTGTGATCTGATAGAAAACGACGGTGTCGATCTGCATGGTGACGTTATCCTTTGTGATAACGGGCTGCGGGGGAAAATCCGCCACCTGTTCTTTCAGAGAAACGATTTTTGCGATCCGTTCGATTACGGGGATCTTCAGGTGAAGTCCGGTCTGCCAAGTGCTGTTGTATGCGCCCAACCGTTCGACGATATAAGCTCTTGACTGCGGAACGATTTTGATACAGGAGATCACGATAATGATAAGGATCACGGAAAGAATGCCGATTGCGATCAGGCCGATCGGCAAATCGGACTGCGATGCTGCGATTGCAGCGGAAATAAGCGTATTCATAATTTACCTCCGTTATATTTTTTCAACGATCAGTTTTACGCCTTCAATACGAAGGATTCGGACTTTTTCTCCGGCCGGGATCGGATCGTCTGCGGTATTTTTTGCCGTCCATACGACGCCATTGACTTTAACCGCGCCTTTGTCTTTCAGATTCTCGATTTCCTCGGTCACGACAGCGATCTGTCCGATGTTTCGGTCTGCATTTGTCGGCTGTTTCTTTTTGGACAGTATTTTCTTTGTCAGCGGTCTTGTCGCGATTAAGGTCACCAGCGATATGAACAGATACGCTTTTGACGTGGAAAATCGCAAGAAACATTGCGACGATGGAGCCGAATGCAAACCAGACGGAAGTCAGCTGCACCGAGATCCCTTCAAGGATCAGAAAGAAGACGGTGAATCCGAGCCATACGAAAATCATAGTTGATTCTTTCATACGCATCACCTCTCAAGAACAGTATAGCACGGGAGGGTAGGTGTTTCAAGGATTTTATTGTGACAGTTTCGTTAAGAAAGCGGGTAACAATTACTTTGTCAGCCGTTAACGGCAAACCGGTCTGTCCCGTGTCTTTTCAGAGACAGACGCCATAAATACGACTGTCATCAGACAGAGAGAAAGAATAAGCGGCAGGGAATTCGTACGAGGGAGAAACGGAATACCGTTTTCACGGGCCGTTTGAACGGCATGCGGAAATACTTTTACCAGCGCTTGCATAATGAGGTAAGAAACAGATCCGCCGGCGGTCCTGTATAGGAAATAAGACGCTGCGGGACAATCCATCGCTTTCAGATCCGAGAGTACCTGCAGAAAAACGGAAATCCCCCCGAAACCAAGGGAAAAAGCCGCCAAAGGCAGATCCTGACGTGAATATGCGTATCTGACCGCATCCGTGATTTCGAGAAAAGAACGGATTGCCGGAAACGGGAATACAGCCGTAAATACGGACGAGCAAACAGTGAACAACAGGATCCAGCCGCACATACCGGCGACCGACTTGATGGAATCCCGGACGGCGCCGATCAGGGAATCCGAGATCCTTATTTCTCTTTTTGACGTTGGAGCTGCGGGTAAACGGTCCGGGATCTCCGGTTTGTTTCGTCGGTGCAGGCGCATCAGGAGGTGATTGCATATGGCACCGGAAAAGAGATTCCCGAGTGTAACAGCAGCAAATAACAGCCAGCCGACACTTGAGGAACCAAAGAGAGATATGCCGACTGTCAGTACGGAAAACCCGATCCCGGGACTTGTGCTTATAAGCGCAGATGCTCGCGCCTCCTGTTTTGACAGATATCCGGCACCCGATGAGGACGCCGCGGTCCTGATTCCGACGGTGTATCCGCCCGTTGCCCCGAACAGGAGAACAGACGCGCTGTTTCCGGACAGGCAAAACAGGACCCGCAGCGGAATACGGAGAATTCTTCTGCATATGCCGGGTACGTCAAGTCTGCCGGCAAACGTGCTGATGACCATCACCGGAAACAGAGTGGGCACAATGGTATAAAGGCAAAATTCCACCGCATTTCGTAAGGAGTCTGAAATCCTTCCCGCAAACAATAAATACATCACGTAAGCGGACCCGGACAGCAGAAACAGAATAAAGTTTTTATGCGTGAACCAAATCTTTTTCATGGTCTATTCTATGCGGATAAGCACATAAATATAAAACGTGTTTACGGAGGTGAGACCATAAAAAAGAAATCTTTGGTTCGGCGGATTACGGATTCGATAGGAAAAGAAGTCGGGATTGAAACATTCGACTCGTTCCTGCTTCAGATCGACGCCATGGGGGAACTGTCGGTCAAAGGATGCCAAAAGCTGCTTGTGTGTGAGGAAGACAGGATCGAAATGGATTGCGGCAGCAGAATGATCGGTCTTGCGGGAAAGGGTTTGCGAGTGGATACGTTCTCAGAGTCCCTGACAAGGATCAGCGGAATGATAAACGGGATCCGCATTGAACAGTGGGAGGTGGGAACGTGATCGTTGAAAAAATAAAATCATGGATACACGGACGGGTTTCCTTTTCTGCGTCCGACGGATTTCCGACAAGGTTTTTGCATGCCTGTTCCGTCAGAAAAATCAAACTATATGATTTGAGAGTAAGTTCCGATGCGGTTTCGGCAGCCGTGGACGGCGCCGATCTGCCGGATCTTATCGACGCCGCAGACGAGTCCGGGATGGATCTGAAATTGACGGAAAAGAAAGGACTCGGGTTTTTATTGCAGCGATACCGTTTTCGTTGGGGGATCCCCGTCGGACTTCTTTTGTTTGTCGTTCTGATCTCCGTCCTGGCGTCCATGCTTTGGACGATCGAGATCCGAAACCTGACCTGTATGAAAGAGGAACAGGTCCTTGCCGTTCTGGAAGAAAAAGGAATCCGGATCGGGTCTTTTCTGCAGTCAGTTCACTGCAACGAGATCGAAAAGGAACTGGAGGCCACGGACGAACATATCCTCCGCGTGACGGTCAATCTGGCGGGAACGGGGCTGTACATTGATTTTTCTGAAAGGGAGACGCCGCAGAAAACGGAGAAGGAGACGGAGTTTGCCAACGTCTATGCCTCAGACGGCGGCGTAATTGAAAAGGCGGATTATTTCGCCGGCGTCGGGATCTATCGAGTAGGAGACGCTGTCGTAAAAGGAGATCTTTTGGTATCCGGTGAAATGCCGATGCCGGATGGCAGTATCCGCTATGTAAAAGCGGACGCGGATGTGATCGTCAGTACGAATAAACGCTTTTCCGTATGTTCCTCATCCGCAGTTGCCGTAAAACAGGTCGCTCGCGTAAAAGACCGATACGGGATCCGCTTTTTCAGTATCGTTTTGACGCCGGATAAAACGCGATCCGCAGAAAAAATGCCTGCGGGCGAATATGTGTTTTCGCCGGGGAATATGGAATATCCTGTCGGTATCTTCAGGAACAGAACGACCGAATTTGAGGATACGACCGTAGCTCTGTCTGCCGCACAGCAGAAACTGCTGTGCCTGACAGATCTTGCCGCGAGGATAAGAGAAAAAGATTATTTTCTCAAAATCACCGCCATGGAGATCATGGAATCGCAAACAGGCGGATTTACACTGGAAGCAAACATGACCGTCCGTCAAAACGTGGCGGAAAGGCTGTATTTCCGGCCTCCTGTCTCAGAGCGCAGTCCGTCGGACGGGGCTGAAGGAACGGAGGATCCGGATTGACAGGAGGTGCGGATTATGATAGAATAATAAGGGAAGTGTGTGGTATGAGAATCAGAAAAATGGAAAAAGGCGCCAAAAATATAATCGGTGAAAAAATCGTATCGCTCAGAAAAAGCCGGGGGATCAAGCAAAAAGATCTGCTTGTTCAGCTTCAGATCCGCGGCGTGGATATGGGCTGTTCGGTTCTTTCTAAAATCGAAGGACAGACAAGAGCCGTTTATGATTATGAGGTCGCGGCTTTTGCCGACATATTCGGCGTCTCTTCCGACGAGCTTTTGGAGATCCATTCGGTCGAAAAATAAAAAAGAGTCGAAAGATGTCGAAATGTGTATTTTTTAGTTGATTTCTGTCTTTTTTGTTGTATAATAAATAGGTTAAATCACATTTTTAAGTGAGGACCTGTTTATGGCCTGGATCGATCTAAAAGCCCTGCGCTTACAGGAAGGATTGAACAAATCCGCAATGATTTCGCTTTTCCATATTGAAAAAGCGAAATACGATGCTTATGAAGCCGGAGAAGCCGAACTGCCTTTGAATCTGTATCTGGAGATCTGCAGGACATTTTCTTTGCAGCCGGAGGCGTTTCTGCAGCAGGATCGGAATATCCTGCACGACGAAACATTATCCGGTTTTCTTGCCTCAGGCAAACGGCTTCCGTGGGAATCCGAAGACGGAACTAATCCGGTCCCGGAAAAAGATTTGCCGATAGGTGAAGAAGAAGCAAAAGCCATCCTGAAACTGAAAAGACTGTTTATCATTGGAAAAGGACACGAGGCAAACGCCATGCTCGATAAACTTTTAGGGGAAGACGCATGAATATCTGTGTGATCGGCGGAGGCGCTTCCGGAATGATGGCGTCGATCGCCGCTGTCGACGCCGCACGAAAACAAAAAATAGACGTCCGTGTAACGATCATCGAAAAAAATCCTTTCCCCGGACGAAAACTGCTTGCGACCGGAAACGGCAGGTGTAATTTCAGCAACGAAACCATTGAAGAAAAAAACTACCGGGGCGATCTGAAGCTTTTCCGATCGGTTTATCCGCAATTCAACAATGCGAAGACGATCTCTTTTTTCCGTTCCTTCGGGCTTGAAAGTTTTGCGGATCCCGCGGGCCGCGTGTATCCTTTAAGCAAAAAATCGGAATCCGTTCTTTTTGCGCTTCGGTATCAGTGCGAGGCGCGCGGCGTTTCCTTCTTATGCGGGACCGAGATCTCTTCCATCGCTTTTTCCGCAGAGAAAGTTCTGTTGAATCACACGCTTTCCTTCGATCGCCTGATTATTGCCGCCGGAGGCGCAGCCTCTCCCGGACACGGCACGGACGGTAAAATGTTTGATCTGATCCGAAGTCTCGGAATCCCTGTGCATCCGATTTATCCCGCTCTGACGGCTCTGATCCTGAAAGAGTATCCGAAGACGCTCAAGGGCGTCAGGGCAGACGGTACCGTTAAAATCTGTAAGGACGGGAGCTGTCTCGGTGAGGATAGCGGGGAACTGCAATTTACGGAATACGGCTTGTCTGGGATCCCTGCCATGGCTGTTTCGGAATATGCCGCCAAAAATCTTCCCGGAGATCTGACGGCGCGCGTGGAATTGGCGCCGAATCTTTCCAAGGAATCTCTTTTTGAATCGGCAGTCCGGTTCAAAAAAGATTTCCCGCAGGCGGCTCCGCTGCTTTTCCTGACCGGTCTTCTGCCGGAAAAACTTGCGCGGTGGGTCCTGCAAAAAGCAGGAAGCGGACAAGTTCAGACGATGGGGGACCTCTCCTCCGCGCAGCTGAAAAAACTGATCGAAGCCGTAAAAACTGTTTCTTTTACGGTAACAGGCGTAAAGGGGTTCGCTTTTGCGCAGGTTACGGCAGGCGGAGTCGGATCTGATGCTGTAAACCCCGAGACTTTACAATGCAAAAAATATCCCGGGATGTTCTTCTGCGGTGAGATCCTTGACGTCAACGGGGATTGCGGCGGATACAATCTTCAGTGGGCGTGGTCCTCCGGGTTTGTCGCGGGAAAGAACTGTATAAAATAACGGAGAACAATCGTGTTAAGAATCAATGAGGTCACGCTTCCGCTTGGCGCAACGCCGGAGGAGATCAAAGCGGCTGCAGCGCGGGAATTGAATCTTCCCGTTTCGGCCGTCACGTCCTTTGAGATCTGGCGGGAATCTATCGATTCCCGGCAAAAAGGACGGATACGGATGATATATTCCGTCAACGTGGAAACGACTGCGGATGAAAACAAAATTGCTGAGAAGTATTTGCCCGGTAAAGTCTGTGTTTGTGAAAAATACCGCTATGAAATGCCGGAAAACCATCGGACTTCCACGCTTCGCCCGGTTATTGTCGGGTTCGGCCCGGCTGGGATGTTTGCCGCGCTGATCCTTGCGAGAGCCGGACTGAAGCCACTCGTTTTGGAACGCGGACACGACGTCGACCGACGTACCCGGGATGTGACAAAGTTTTGGTCGACGGCTTGTCTCAATACCGAATCGAACGTTCAATTCGGAGAAGGCGGAGCCGGGACGTTTTCGGACGGAAAACTGACAACCGGGATCAAGGACAGCCGCTGCCGTTTTGTACTCGAAACATTTGCCGAGTTCGGAGCCCCTGAACAGATCCTTTATTCCGCGCATCCGCACATCGGGACGGATAAACTGAAACCTCTGGTAAAAAATATCAGGCAGGAAATCATCCGTCTCGGCGGGGAGATCCGATTCGGCTGCCGTCTGACCGGGATCTATGCCGCAAACGGCTATATTCAGGGTATTGCCTGCCGAAATGAAAACGGCGAGGATTATGACATTGAAGCCGATACGCTTTTGCTGTGCATCGGACACTCCGCGCGAGACACAGTTGAAATGCTGTTCAGAAGCGGATTGAAAATGGAGAAAAAGGCTTTTTCCGTCGGCGTCCGGATCGAACACCGGCAGGAGATGATCAACCGCTCCCTGTTCGGAACGTTTTGGAACGATCCGCGTCTCGGCGCCGCCAACTATAAACTTGCCAATCATCCGCCTCACGGACGCGGCGGTTATACGTTTTGTATGTGTCCGGGCGGACAAGTCGTCGGCGCAGCGTCCGAAGAAAACAGGGTCGTCGTCAACGGGATGAGCGAATATGCAAGAGCGGGAGAAAACGCAAATTCCGCCATTTTAGTCGGGATCGAACCGGAGCATATTGACAGCAGTCATCCTCTTGCCGGAATCGCGCTTCAGCGTCAAATTGAGGAATCCGCTTTTGAGGCCGGCGGAAGAACATATCGGGCGCCGGCGCAGTTGGTCGGGGATTTTCTGAACGGAAATCGTTCCACGAAATTCGGAAGCGTTCGCCCCACTTGTACGTCCGGGGCCGTTCCGGGAGATGTTCGCGCGGTTTTACCCCCTGTGGTTACGGAAAATATTGCTTCCGCCATTGTGGCATTCGACAAAAAACTGCCGGGATTCGCATTCCCGCAAGCCGTCCTGACGGCTCCCGAAAGCAGATCGTCTTCCCCGGTGCGCATCATAAGAGACGAATGCCGACAGGCGAGCATCAAAGGTATTTTCCCCTGCGGGGAGGGCGCCGGATACGCGGGCGGGATCGTGAGCGCGGCGGTAGACGGGATCCGAAGCGCGGAAGCCGTTCTTTTGGACGAACCGGATGATTATTGATCTGGTGAAGAGAAGGAGTAAAGAGAAATGAAAAAATCGTTGGCATTGATCGTGCCTTGTTACAACGAACAGGAAGTGCTTCCTCTGTTTTATGAGGAAACGGGAAAAGTCCTGCAAAAACTGTCAGCCGGATTTCAGACGGAACTTGTTTTTGTCAACGACGGCAGCGCGGACAATACGCTGAACGTCTTAAAGCAGTTTGCCGAGAAGGACCCAAGTGTAAAGTATATATCTTTCTCCCGCAATTTCGGCAAAGAATCCGCTATGCTTGCAGGTATGGAATATGCCGTTCACGCTGACTACGTCGGTATTATCGACGCGGACTTGCAGCATTCGCCGGACCTGATCACGGAGATGCTTTATTATGTGGATCAGGAAGGCTATGACGTCGCCGCCGCGAAAAGAGAAGACCGCGCGGGAGAAGCAAAACTGAAAAGCGCGCTGTCCGAAGGGTTTTACAAAGTGATCAATCGTGTCAGCGATACCAAAATCAGCGATTCCGCGCAGGATTTCCGTATCATGAAGCGAAAAGTCGTTGAGGCGGTCCTCGCCATGCCGGAGCGGATCCGTTTTTCAAAAGGCATTTTCAGTTGGGTCGGGTTCAACGTCAAATGGATCGCCCACGAAAACCGGGAGCGCGCGGCAGGGGAGACCAAATGGTCGATCCGTAAACTGTTCCGCTATGCTTTTGACGGGATCCTCAGTTTTACCGATTCACCGCTCCGGCTCAGTTTTCTTTTCAGTGCGATCGGCGCTTTTTTGACTTTGTTTTGTCTTGTATATGCGCTTGTCCGTACGATTATCGGCGAGTATAACGCTTTGATCCCGGTCATTCTTGCCGCCGTGTTTGGCGTCGGGGCTGTGATTTTGTTTGTCCTCGGCGTGTTCGGCGAATACCTTGCCCGAATCTATACCGAAGCCAAAGGACGCCCGCAGTATGTGGTTTCCGAGACCAATACGCGATCATAATATAAGTATTTCAATTACGGAAAAAGG
>CAMVBD010000037.1 GCA_947165615.1 uncultured Clostridia bacterium
ACGGCTATTTTTTGCCCGCCCCTGCCGAGGGCGCGAAATGGAGCGTGGGCTTTTGCAAGGACAGCATTCTGCCCGAGACCGTTTCGGGCGATCTGTACATCGGCGGCTATCTCGCGTTTCCGCCGAATAAGGCCGCGGGACGCCTCAACGATCAGATGGTCCGCGCCTTCGCTTTTGACGACGGCTCCAACAGAGGCATTCACGTTTTTGCGGTCATTGACTGCGTCGGTCTCTCAAACCATGATATCCGTCTGATCCGCGAGCGTATCCGGCCGCTTATCAGCGAACGGAACATTTTGTCCGTCAACATCAGCGCCACCCACTGTCACTCGGGCGTCGACACCCAGGGCGTTTGGGGCGATCTGATCGAAGCGCTGAAAAAGAACCCCAAGGCCGTCAAAAAGCAAAAGACGCTGCAAAACGCCGTCTCCGGCAAGAACCCGGACTTTATGGCGTATCTGACGGAGGTCGCAGCGGAAACGATCATCAAGGCCGTCACCGCCATGACGCCCGGAAGCCTGTCCTTTGCGCTGCTGCCCGCCGGCGACTTTATCCGCGACAAGCGTCCGCCCTACGTTTTGGACGACACGATGACCGTGCTGCGCTTTGTTCCGGACGCGCCGGACAAAAAGAAGCTCCTCGGCGTGATCCTCAGCGCCCACCCGACGAATTACGGAGACAAGCAAAAGCAGATCAGCGCCGACTTTCCGTACTACGTCTGCGACGAACTGGAAAAGGCCGGATATGACGCCGCCTATTTCCAGAGCGACGAATTGGCGGTCGCGACCGACCGCGGCAAATTCACGACCGAAAACGCAACGCGCGCGCAGGGCATTGAACAATACGGCCGCGCCATCGGGGACTACGTGCTGAACGCAGGAGAAAGCGCGTTTACGCCGATCGCTCCGCTCCTGAACGTAAAACTCATCGAGACCTTCATCCCCGTGGACAACGCCCTGATGACGCTGCTCGGCAAACTGAAACTGGTCTCCAACAACATTCTGCGCGTGACGTCCTCCTCCGCGAAGAAGCCGAAGAAGGACGAGTGGGATTATTACTTTGCGACGGAGGTCGGCTACGCCGAGTTCGGAACGGATCTGAAGCTTGCGCTGATCCCGGGAGAAATCGCGCCCGAGATCGTGGTCGGCGGCGCATATTCCGCAGAAGAGAGCTACAACGGCACGGCATGGACGATCCCGCCTCTCAAGGACGCGGTCACGGGACGCCTGTCCGTCATCGGGCTTTGCAACGACGCCATCGCCTATATCATCCCGGACAACGACTTCGGCTCCGTCTTTGCGCCCCTGCATTACGAGGAGTCCGTTTCCGCCGGCGGACGCACAGGCAGCAACATTGCCCACGCGTTTTTGCGCTGTGTGGAGGAAGCAAAAAAATGTACGGTTCCGGCAGGCGGACAGCGCGTGCCGGGCGAAGAATAAAGAAAAAGCGCCGGGCTCCCCCGCGCGATTGCCGCCTTTTGCGGCAACAGAAAGGCTGAAACCATGGCAAATACCCCGATTACCGCCGTCATTGTCGGCGGCGGCCACCGCGCCGTGATCTACGCGGACTATTCCTTAAAACATCCGGACGAGTTAAAGATCGTCGGCATTGCGGACCCCGACCCCGAGCGCCGGGAAATGTGCCGGCTGAAATACGGCTTTGACAAGGCGCACTGCTTTGAGAGCGCCGCAGAACTTGCCGCCGTCCCGCGCTTTGCAGACGCCGTGATCAACGGCACGATGGACCATCAGCACTACGACACCTCCGTCCCCCTGCTCGAAAAAGGGTACGACATGCTGCTCGAAAAGCCCTTTGCGGTCAGCGAAGACGAAATGCGCCGTCTTTTGGACGTGATCCGAAAAAACGGCAACAAGGTCATGATCTGCCACGTTCTGCGCTACGCGCCGTTTTATCTGGCGCTCAAACAGCGCGTCGCGTCGGGACAACTCGGCGACATCCTCAACATTCAGATGGCGGAGCACGTCAGCTACCATCATCTGTCCACCTCCTACGTGCGCGGAAAATGGGCAAACTCCGACAAATCCAAAACGACGATGCTGCTGGCAAAATCCTGCCATGACATCGACGTCATGGCCTGGCTTATGCAGCCGGACAAGCCCGTCAGCGTCTCCTCGGTCGGCTCCATCTTCCAGTTTAAGCCCGAAAACGCGCCCGAGGGCGCCGGGACCCGCTGCACCGTGGACTGCCCGCTGGTGGATTCCTGCCGGTATTCCGCGAAAAAAATCTATCTCGAGCACCCGGACCGCTGGACCTGCTACGCGTGGGCGGATCTGGAGCACAAAAAGGATCAGACCGAACAGGACCGGATCGAGTCCTTCAAAAACGGCAACCCTTACAACCGCTGCATGTACAAATGCGACAACAACGTCGTGGATCACCAGTCCGTTCTGGTCAACTTCCGTTCCGGCGCGACCGGCACCTTCAACATGGTCGGCGGATCGGCGAAAAGCATGCGCAAGATCCACATCGTCGGCACGCTCGGCGAAGCCTACGGCGTATTCGAGGAGAACCGCTTTACGGTGTCGATGATCGAGTCCGACGCGCCCTCCGGGTACCGGGACGAGATCGTCGATCTGAATGAGGCCGGAAGCGAAGGCCACGGCGGCGGCGACGACAATCTGACCGCGGATTTCATCCGGTATCTGCGGACCGGGGAACAGTCCGTCTCCTGCACGGCGATCGAGAATTCCGTCGCGGGGCATCTGACCGTCTTTAAGGCGGACGAGAGCCGCGAAAAGGGCGGCCAGCTTGTGACGATCGACCTTCCGTAAAAAACAAAGACACCGGTCGCACCCTCCTGCATATGATGTACTGAAGTTTTCGGATTTCAATTCATTTCAGGAGGTTTTTTTATGCCCGATTCCTGCCGGAACCACGATTCTCCCCGCGCCGGCGCCGTCTGCATCGACACGTCGCGCGTATACGATTCCTGCGCGGACAGGGACTGTCTGTCCGATCTGCGCGTCTATTTTACAGAGGAAAGCCAAGCGGTCCTCGAAAACGCGGTCAGCGTGCGCTGCCGCTCCTGCGACGTGATCAACGTCTTTTCCGAGATCGAAAAGGTCCCCTTCTCCACCGGCTACTACTCGGTGGACGCAACCTTCTTCTTTGACGTCGAGCTCGACGTCTACACCTCTCCCCTGACGTCTCCCGTAAACGTGCACGGGCTTTCCGTCTATACCAAGAAAAGCATTCTCTACGGCGCAGACGGCTCGGTCAAGGTCTTCTCGTCCGAGTTTTCCCCGAACGTGGACGCCCAGAATCCCGTTTATTCCACGAATCCCCGCGCCAAGATCCAGGTCGCGACGCCGATCCCGCTGGATGCGCGGCTGTGCAGCATTTCGGATTGCTGCAATACTCTGGGGCCCGTCACGCGCATTCCGGATACCGTGAAAAAACGCTTCGGCGGCGAGTTTTTGCTTGTCGAGACCGATCCCGCCGTACGGGTGACGATCGGCCTGTTTTCCATCATCCGGCTGGAGCGCGACGTGCAGATCCTGATCCCTGCCTGCGAGTTCTGCATGCCGGATAAGGAATGCGACTACGGCACCGAGGATCCCTGCGACGCGTTCCGCCGTATCGCCTTCCCGGTCAACGAATTCTTCCCGCCCGAGGCGTCGGAAGCCTTGCGCGAGAACGGGGACGACAGCGGAATGCCGGTCGCCAACAACCACTGCGGCTGCGGCAAATAATCAGATAAAACAAAGGGGCGCGCTTCCGAAGAAGCGCGCCGTGCTTTTTTATCGGGACAGATCCCGTGTTACCAGTGAAGGACCCAACTTTCTGTGCTGGCGCCGGAGGACTTGAACCCACCGGACACAAGCGCCACCTTGCCGGAAGCGTCGATCACGACCGGCGTATTGTAATCGGCGGAAAGAACGTACCCGTTTGCGCCGATGACGAAACGGATGGTGGAGCCGGAATAACTGACGTCAAATTTTTCGATCGTGAACAGGGAGATATCCAGAGAATCGGCGTTGAGATAGCCGATGGAGCCGGAATTGTATGGCGGAAAACTGGAAAGCGTGCCGTATTCGGGGACAAGGGTAAGGTCCACGATCACGTTGGAACCGCTTTGATGAGCGGCGGCGGAGGCGACGCCCGCTTCCGGCAGGACAAAAGCCTGACGTTTGGGCAGCAGGATCGGGATCGTCTCCCCTTCGCTTGTCGTTGCGTAGCCGCCGTTGAAGGTCAGCGTCTCCTGACTGCCCTTGAGCACGCCGTCGATCACGCTCTGCGCAAAATTCTTGACCAAGGGGATATTAGGAGAGATCGTTTCGATATTGAAGGTAAATTTTTGCTGCTGATCGACGGTCAACGGGCCGGTATAGGACTTTGTGAGATTGACCGCGTTTGTAACGAACTGTACGATCTGGGCTTTTGTCCAGGTTTCAGGCATCGGCTGCGGCGCCGCTGTCGTCGGGACCTCGGACGCGGGAGGCAGCGTCGGCGGTACGGTGACGGGCGGAACGGTGGTCGGAACGGTCGGAATCTCAGAAACGGGAGGCAGGGTGACGGTCGGGATCTCGGTCGTCACGGCCGGCGCCGTGGGAAGCGAGACCGTCGGCATATCCGGAGCCGTCGGCATTGAATATGACTGGGATTCGGCCGGCGCGGTGCCGGTGGCTTCGTTGGGGAGGGACCTAAAGCAGCCGCTGAGACCGACAGCCGCGATCAGCAAGGCCGTGCAAAGCAGCAAGGTAAACGTGCGTCTTAATTTCATATTTTCTCTTCCTTTCAGATGTGTCAGGCAAGCGCGGGCTGCGTTTCGGCAGGCACGTTTGCCGGTTCTTCCCCGTCGGCCTCTTTGGTCGGTTTCGCAACGTCCTTTACGGCGCCGACAACGGCAGCCGGCGTGTCTCTGAACGCGGTCAAGACGTCCTGTTTGAGGCTGGGGTCCAACGCTTTCCAGGCGGCGACGACGCCCCTGAGGGAAGAACCGAGGTTTTGGACAAGACCGGTCAGATACAACTGCCCCATGCCTTTGACCAGACTGTTCGCGACCTTTTCGATGGAATCGTAATACTGCTCGGGGATCAGATCGGTCAGACGCTTCAGGAAAGCGTTGTTGAGTTTGCCCTGGACGGAAAGCCCCTTGGCGTAAGCCGGTTGGTTGCCCTCAATCTGCCAAAAGGACAGATCGTGCTGCAGCGGGCCAAGGTGCATGGCGTTTTTGACGACCTTGAAATCGTTGTCGTGCGCAAGCATCATGCCGACAAAAGAAGACGTCGGCACAAGATGTTCGTATTTCGGCAAAATATCCAGATAAGGCTTTGTGCTGTACCAGTCGTAGTTGTGGAAACCGGGCCCTTCAATGTTATAGACGGTGCGAAGCCTCTCGCGGGTCTCGTCCTTGCAGGCAAGCGCCGCGTAAAGCGCAAGGTTTCCGCCTTTTGAATGGCCGCAGACGATGATCTCCCCGTCGTTTTCGGAGGCGGCCTTTTCCAGATACTCCACCGCGAGTTGGTGAGAGGGCATGCCTTTTTTGACAAGGATATCCAGATCTTCTTTCCAGCCGATGACCGAGTCGTCGGTCCCGCGGAACAGGACGATGGCGGTGCCGTCCGGCATACGCAGCGTGAGCGCGGCGAACTGCACGGCGGGGTCCGCTTCAAATACCTCGCAACTGTCCGTGACGGTCAGCGACCCGAAACGCGCGCTTCTTGCCATCTGGACGAGCCTGACGCTGATCTGAGGAGAGAGGACCATGCCCACTTTTTTGTATTTGCCGCCGAAAAGGTCAAACGTCTTGGCGGCAAGTTCCGAATAGGCAATCTCTTTTTTTCCGACGGTTTCGTAGGTCTTGTTGAACGAAGGGACGTAAAAACTCTGACACAGGCAAAAACTGTCCGCGCCGCCGAACGGGACTTCGTCAAAAGACTTATCGGCATAACGGATCATATACTCGTGGGAATTGTACATGGTTACGGCTCCTCTCCGAAAAATCAATATACTATCATAGGGTAATAGTAGCACTGAAATGTGATAATTCTTTGTTATTTATGTGAATTTTAGCATTTTCCTTGACGCGGGAAAAAGAGCGTGATAGAATAAAATCAACAAAATCTGTTCAGAAAAGAGGTTTCTTTATGGAAAAGACTTACAAAGGCTGGCAGGAATGGGACAAAAAAAGCCTGCAGAAAGAGTATACCGCACCGACGAAACTCCTTGACACGGACGGAACGCTGCTTGCCGCCGGCTGGGCGCGGCACAACGTATTCGATTACGACAGAAAAAGCGTAAAGAAAGAAATGCGCCGCAAGGAATGGGATTTCTATCAGCTTTCCAACGGCAAATACATGGTGCAGATCAGCATGGCGAACATCTCCCTCGGCGGGTATGCCAGCGCCGTGCTTGTGGATCTGAGAAACGGCAAGACGCTGTCCACCGCCATGGGGCTCTTCCTCGGCGGCAAGGACAAATACGTGCTGCCCCCGAAGGGCGACGCGCCGAACACGGTGGACTATGTGGTCGGCGGCGCTCAATTCCGTGTTGTGACGGAGGAAACGCGACGCACGCTCCATTTTGAAAAAGGAGGCGTCGTCTGCGACTTTGAGATGGACATTGCGCCCGGACTTGAAAACATTACGACGGTCCTCCCCTTCAAAAACTTCCCGGACCGGTACTTTATGACGACAAAGCAGAACTGCATGCCCGTATCCGGCACCTTCAAGACCGCGAACGCGACCTATGAGTTCTCAAAGGAGGACACCTTTGCGGTGCTCGACTGGGGCCGCGTGTGCACGCCCTATGATCTTGTGTGGTACTGGGGCAACGGCTCGACGTGGCTGACGGACGCGGAGGGCAAAAAGCACCTGTTCGGCTTTGAGATCACCTGGGGTATCGGCGACGAGTCCAACGCCACCGAGACCTGCATCTTTTACGACGGGAAGGCGCACAAATTCGGCGCCGTGGACGTGGAGGTCTTCCCGAAGCCCGACAAGTACATGGAGCCGTGGCACTTCATTTCGGAGGACGGCCGCTTCGATCTGACGATGAAGCCCTTCTATGACCACCATTCCGATACCAACGCCCTTGTCATGCGCATGCACTCCCATCAGGTGCACGGGCTTTGGAGCGGCAAGGTCACGCTTGACGACGGGACGGTGCTGGAGATCAAAGATATGTACGCCTTCTGCGAATACGTGGAAAACCGCTGGTAAGGATCAGGACCGGCGACAGAAACACACAGAGATTTCAAACAACTGAGATACCGACGGCGGCAGACGCGTCGGTCGGATAAAAGAAAACGGTCCGGGAGCCAGCATTGGCATCCCGGATCTTTTTATTCGTAATGAGAGCGGATCTCCCGCTCGGTCTCAAGGACCTCGTCGTAAAAGGCGTCGGGGCTGACCCGAAGCGCGCCGTTGCCGAGAATAATGATCTGCTCCATCGTGTCGCCGGTCACGACCCGGACCTTATAGTTTTTGGCGAGCTCGTGGGAGGTCTTTTCGATCTCGCGCCGGTCGCCCTTGACGCGGTAGGCGTCAAACACCAGAATGACCTCGTTTTCGCGGTAGCCCTGATAGTTTCCGAGCAGGGTGATGAGGGCGTCGCGGGCGTCGTTCATATTGCCATCTGCCAGCCGCCGCAGATGGTCCCAGGAGAAGATGACGTTGTAGCCGTCCACGAGCAGGTACTCTTTTCCGAGATACCTCGGGTCACTTTTGAAGGGCTTTTCCTTCGGTTTTTTCAGCGCGGGCGTATAGAGATTATAGGGGTCGCGCCGGTTTTTGACCGGCCCGTAGGTGCGTTCGAAGATCTGCATGAGTTCCTTGTCCAGCGCGAACAGATCGGGCCGTCCGCCGGAGGACGGGCGGGCTGGCGGGATAAAGCCGGGATCCTCCGCGTCTTTTTTCGGCGCGGACAGGGCGCTCGGAAGGTGCATATGCGACGGGACCTCGTTCCACTTGACGGTATGCCCCGCGCCGTGGGAGCAGAAGACCGAATCGGCGGGGTTGTCGAGATCCGCCTCGGGATCATACGCGGCCCCGGCGATGACTTCGTCGGCGTTATGGCAGACGTCGTAGCCCGAAAACGCCAGCGTCAGACGTCCGGCGCCGTGGGTATTGCGGGCAAGGACGCCGCCGTAGTCGCTGAACGAGGCTACGGGCGCCGTGCCGGTCAGCGTGACCGTCTGTCCGTCCGAGACGGGCGCGTCGGCCTTGCCGCCGAGACGTTCGAGATCCGTCAAAGCCCTGCCGACAGCCTCGGGCGGCAGTTCCATCGTAAACGAATACAGCGGCTCGAGCAGCACGCTTTCGGCGCGCATAAGCCCCTGCCGCACCGCGCGGTAGGTCGCCTGCCGGAAGTCGCCGCCCTCGGTGTGCTTTTCGTGGGCGCGGCCGGAGACGAGCACGATCTCCATATCCGTCACGGGAGAGCCCGTCAGCACACCGACGTGCGTTTTTTCGTACAGATGCGTCAGAATGAGACGCTGCCAGTTTTTGTCAAGGTCGTCCTCTTTGCACCGGGAGGAAAACCGCAGGCCGGAGCCGCGCTCCCCCGGCTTTAACAGCAGATGGACCTCGGCGTAGTGGCGCAGCGGCTCGAAATGCCCGACGCCCTCGACGGGCGAGCGGATCGTCTCTTTATAGAGCACGTTCCC
>CAMVBD010000038.1 GCA_947165615.1 uncultured Clostridia bacterium
CGCGGCCGGTCCGGTCTCCGGCTCGTTGACAGGTTCGCTGTCGGGCTCTGTTATGTGCTCTGTTTCGGGGGCAGTCTCGCTGTCGGGCTCTGTTATGTGCTCTGTTTCGGCGACGGGTACGCTGTCGGGCTCCGTTTCGGGGACGGGTTCTGTTACGGGCTTTTCCTCCGTCGGTGTCTCCCTTTCGGGGCCGGTCGGAACGGTCTGCCGCGTGTCGACGTTCCCGGCTTTCTTTGGTTCGATCTCGCCCTTTTCGACGGCGCAGGCGGCGCCCGCCAGCAGCGCGGCGGCAAGCAAGACCGCAATTACGATCAGATACATGCGTTTCATGGTTCTTTCCTCCTTTTATTCTGTCTCTTCCGGCAGGACCTCCACGGCGAAGGGCGCGCTTGTCAGTACCAGCAGCCGCAGGGTCTGTTCCTTTGTCAAAAGCCTTGCCTGTTCGTCTTCGGGCGTTAAAAGCAGCCCGTTTGCGGGCGAAAACAGATACGTTTTCCCGGTTGACAGGCAAAAGACCCTGTCCTTCTCCGGGACGCCCCCGTCGTTTTCCGTCAGACGTTCCGGGTTTTCGGCTAACGCCTGCAGGGAACAGACGTCGGCGGGGTTCTGCACGGCGTCGGACAGCGCCAGCAGAAAGGCCCTTTTCAGGTCCCCGGACGCAAAGGTCAAGGGCTTTGCCTCCATGACGGCCGACGAGGCGGACGACCGGAACATAGCGTCCTCCAAGGCCCCCGGCGCGTCCCCGACCGTCACATCCACGCCCGTGTCGACGGCTTGCGTTTCCCAGCCGGGGACGGACAGCAGCAGCGCTTTTGTCCCGTCCTGCGGGGCGGCTTTGTCGGCGTACACGCCTTTTTTCTCTTCCACGGCCAGCAGATACCGTTCGAGATACGCAGAGGTCGGCAAGGCGGTTTCATTCTCGTCCGTCTGACTGCTTGTCGCTTGCGCGGGCTGTCTGTCGTCGGCGGAAAGGCCCGGCAGGGCGGTCCTTTCCCTTGTCAGTCCGAAAACGGATACCGGGACCAGTACGGCAAGTACCACCGCCGCCGAAATCAGCGTCTTGTTCCGTTTTTTGGTCCTGCGCCGTTCTTTTTCGGCGCGTTCGTATACCAGCGCCCGAAAGGCGTCCGGCTCCATCACAGCAGTTCTCTCCCTTCCGCTTCCAGCAGTTTTTTCAGCCGTTTTTTGGCGGAGACGAGCAGGTTGTCCGTCTGCTTTGCGCTTTTGCCCAGCACCCGCCCCGCTTCCTTGTAGCTCAGCCCCTCAAAATAGACCAGCCGCACGGCTATGCGCTCGGCGTCGGGCAGGGCGTTCACGGCGGCGTTGACCTTTTCAGCCGTCTCGTGCCGGAATACTTCCTCCTCCGGCGTCGGCCCGTCGTAGGGCAAAACGTCTTTGACGTCCTCGGGATCGACCGTGGGGAATTTCCGCCGCTGCCGCAAAAGGTCCAGCGCGCGGCTGCGCCCGAGGGTAAAGAGGTAGGTCTTGAGGCTTGCCCGCCCGTCGTATTTTTTCGGGTGCGCCAAAAGAAAAGCAAAGCAGTCGGCGGCAAGGTCCTCCGCGGCGTCGACGTCGCGGAGATAGCCGTCCAAAAAACGGATCAGCGGGACCCTGTACGCGTTCAGGATCTCGTCAAAAGCGCTGTCGTCGCCCGCCAAAAACCGGTCAAAAAGCGTTCGGCCGTCGTCCATAGCGGGACCTCCGTAAAAGTACTTTCATTCCTTATACGAACAGAAACGTCAGATTCCTGCCCGAAAAAGCAAAAAACCGGGAGCCGAAGCCCCCGATTTTCAAAAAATTCAGTTGTTCAGCAGGCGGTTGTACTGATAGCAGCGCACGTAATCCACCTTGAATTCCGCCGGCCAGTTCTCCTTCGGGGTCTTGCCGATCTCGCCGGTGCCGTGGCGGTCGGAGGACTGCACGCCGTTTGCCCCCGCAAATTCGCAGGACAGCAGCAGGTATTCGGGGTTCTGGCTCACGCCGCCGGTGGAAAGCCGCCCGGTCTCGCGTCCGTTGATGTAAAAGATGTACTCGTTTTCGTTCCACTCCACGCCGTAGGTGTTGTACTCCTTGTACGGGTCGTTGGCGAGGTAGCTCTTGCCGATGGTGTCGCCCTTTTCGTCTTCGCCGTAGCCGTCGTAGTGGATGCCGGTGGAAACGTAGTCGCCGCCGCGCCAGTAGTCCTTGTAATAGAAGGACTCGAACACGTCGACCTCGGTGCCGTCCTTGCCGGAGCCGTCCACGTTGAACACGCCCTCGTTCATCATCCAAAAGGCGCTCCACATGCCGGTCGCGGCGGGCAGGATGCAGCGGACCTCAAAGTAGCCGTAGCACTGCTCGTACTTGTCGCGGGTGACGACCTGACCGGTGTACCAGCCGGGCTTGTAGGGCTTAAAGTCAATGGTGTCGTGCCACTTTTCCCAGTAGTAGTTTTCGGGCGCCTTGTCCAGGTATTCGGCGCGGATGACAAGGTTGCCGTCCCTGACGGACACCATGTCCTCGTGCCAGTAGCCGCCCTTGCGCTCGGTGACCCACCATTCGTACCCCCATTTGGAGGCGTCAAGGGTGTCGCCCTCAAACTCGTCGCTCCAGACAAGGGTGAATTTGCTCATGTCAAGCTGCCGGTTCTTCTGCGGGGCGTTGACCCCCGCAAGACCCGAAAGTCCCGAGATCGTCGCGGCGATGGACATAAAAAAGGACAGGATCGCTTTTAAGACTGTGCGTACCATAAAAATGCTCCTTTGCAGAATATTTCGCCGGGGGAGGGGTAAAAACGCAAAAAAGCCCCGTCGGGGGCTCAAAGGGTAAAACTGAGTTCGTTATCGTTCAGCGAAAAGCGCATGAACCCGTACCGCGTGTGGCTGTCTTTCAGACAAAGACGGACAGACGAAAGACCGGCTTTCAGGTCCTCTGCGGAGCCGATAAACCGAACGTAAACAGAAAGGACCGCGTCCTGCGGCTCGGCGCGCGAAAAGGCCAGACCCTCGTCGGGCAGCACGCAAAAGCCCTCCCTGCCGCGCACGGTCAGGGCGTCCGCCTCCAGCGTCCAGGGGGAGTATTTGTTTGCGGCAAGGCGCACGTCGGCGTCGATGCGGTACCAGTTTCCGCCGCTTTTGCCGTTGGCGGCAAGCGCCGGGTCGTTTTCGGACACCGGGGTGATCACGGCGCTTTTGACGGTAACGTCGGGGGCTTTGTCCGGGGCAGCCGCGATCAGCACGACGCCGAAAACCAGCGACGCGAGCGTAAAGATCCACATGACGGCGCTGAAAACGGAAAAGATCCCGTGCAGTACTTTTTCTCTCATGTCTCTTCCATCCAATCCTGCCGGAACTCCGGCTTTTATCATTTTACAATATTTCCGGGCGTTTGTCAACAACAGAAAAAGCCGCCTGCGGCGGCGGGTGCGTGGGTACACGGGTGCACGGGTACACGGGTGCGTGGGTGTACGGGTGCGTGGGTGCGTGGGTACACGGGTGCACGGGTGCACGGGTGTTCGGGTGTTCGGAAACCGCAAGCAAAGACAGAGAACCGTCCCCAGTCTTCTCCCGTCTCCAAATCTTCACCTAACATCCAACACCCATCACCCAACACCAAAAAAAAGGCTGCCCGGAGGCAGCCCTGCTGACGTCAGTTATCAGTTCTCGTCGTTATACTTACGGATGCCGGAAACGAGCTCCTTGATGACGGTGATAAAGCCTTCGATCAGCTCGACAAATTTCTTCAGGAAATCTTCCATGGTAACGTCTCCTTTCCTTTTTTAGTTCAATTTTATTATACACCGCCCGCCCCCGGAATGCAAGAGATTTTTCGATTATTTACAAAACTGTTGCCGCCTCTCCATTAAAATGCAACATTTTTCACGAAAAAAAGCGCCCGACCCTTGCAAATGCGTCCCGCGGCTCGTATAATGAACGTAAACCGAAAAAGGGAGGACTGTTTATGGCAGCAACCGTTATCAGCGGCAAAGAGATCTCCGGGCGCGTCAAGGACCGCGTCAAAAAGGAGGCGGAGGCGTGTCTTGCATTTTCGCGCGCGCCCGCGCTCGCGGTCATTCTGGTCGGGGACGATCCTGCCTCCGCCGTCTACGTCAAAAACAAGGGCAAGGCCTGCGAGTACTGCGGCATCCGCTCGCTCGAATACCGTCTGCCCGCTGACACGCCGGAGGAGGAGGTCCTGTCCCTCATCGACAGCCTCAACGCCGACGACACGGTGGACGGCATCCTCTGTCAACTGCCCCTGCCCGCCCACATGGACGAAAAAAAGATCACGAACGCCATTTCCCCGGACAAGGACGTGGACGGTTTTCACCCCGTAAACGTCGGACGGCTTTACACGGGGGAGGACTGCTTTTTGCCCTGCACCCCCGCCGGGATCCTTCGCCTGCTGGATGAAAGCGGCGTCTCCCTCGCCGGAAAGCGCGCCGCCGTCGTCGGGCGCTCCAACATCGTCGGCAAGCCCGTGGCGGCGCTCCTCCTTTCCCGCAACGCCACCGTCACCGTCTGCCACTCCGGGACCCCCGACGTCGCCGCCGTAACACGGGAAGCGGATATCGTGGTCGTCGCGGTCGGGAAGTCCAAGTTCCTCACCGCCGACATGGTAAAGCCCGGCGCCGCCGTCGTCGACGTCGGCATCAACCGGGACAAGGACGGCAAGCTGACCGGCGACGCGGATTTTGAAGCCCTATTGGACAAGGCGGGCGCCATCACCCCGGTGCCCGGCGGCGTCGGCCCCATGACCATCGCCATGCTGATGGAAAATACCGTCAAAGCCTGCAAACGGCATTTAAGGCTCGGTTAAAGTCGGAAAGGTAAAGTTATTTCGAAAGAAAAAGAAGATGAGGGATGTTGGATGTGAGATGTGAGATGAAGGACGGGGCTGCGCCCCGTACCTCATCTTAAAATGCGGCGCACAGCGCCGCCACCGACATCCAACACCTCACACCCAACATCCAACACCGCACACCCTTTTTCCCTTTCCATCAAAGGAGGCCCCTCTATGCGTTTACTGTTAGCCGAAGACGAAAAAGAACTCTCCGACGCGCTCGTCGCCATCTTAAAGCACGCCAATTACACCGTCGACGCGGTGTACGACGGGGAGGAGGCGCTCGATTACCTCGACACCGGGGTCTACGACGGCGTCATCCTCGACATCATGATGCCAAAAAAGGACGGCATCACGGTCTTAAAGACCGCCCGCAGCCGGGGCATGACCCTGCCCATCCTCCTTTTGACCGCCAAAAGCGAGATCGACGACAAGGTCCTCGGCCTTGACGCCGGGGCGGACGATTACCTGACAAAGCCCTTTTCCATGAAGGAGCTGTTGGCACGCATCCGCGTCATGACCCGCCGCAGGACCGAAAGCACCGACAACCTTCTCAATTTCGGCAATCTGACGCTCGACACCGCCACGTTTGAGCTTAAATGCGGCGAAAACAGCCTGCGCCTTGCAAACAAGGAGTTCCAGATGCTGCAAATGCTCATGGTCTCCCCGGGGCAGATCATCTCCACCGAAAAATTCATGGACAAGATCTGGGGCTGGGATTCCGAAACGGAACTCAACGTCGTGTGGGTCTATATCGCCTATCTGCGCAAAAAACTGCAGACCCTCGGCGCGGACGTCAAAATCACCGCCGTCCGGGGTTCGGGCTACACGCTGGAGAAAACGGTATGATAAAGACATTACGCCGCAAATTCATTCTGATCGCCATGCTCTCGGTCACGGCGGTGCTCCTTCTCATCGTCGGCTCCATCAACGTCTCAAACTTTATCACCGTCGTGCGGGACGCGGATCTCCGGCTCCGATATCTGTCCGAGTACGGCGCGGACAAGACCGACCGCCCGGACGGCGTTCTGCCGGAATTCCCGACCGAGGGGGAGTCGTTTCCCGCCGAAAAAGCGGACTCCCTTTTGCCGGACGGGTTCGGCAAGGGCGGCATCTTTGACAAAAAAGGCAGACTCAGCGCCGAAACGCCGTTCGAGTCCCGCTACTTTACGGTCCGCTTCGGCGCCGACGGGACCATAACCGCGGTCGACACCGGGCGCGTCTTCGCCGTCGACGCCGAGACCGCAAAGACCATGGCGCAGGAGGCGTACGATAAAGGCAAAACCGGCGGCTTTTCCGGCAACTACCGCTTTATGGCCTATGAGGAGGACGGCGAAACGGTCTATCTGTTTCTGGACGCCGGGCGCGAGCTCAACACGTTTTTTTCGTTTTTAAGCGCGTCCCTGCTCGTCTCCGTCCTCGGGCTGGGCCTTGTGTTCCTGCTGGTGCTCTTTTTCTCCAAAAAGGCCCTAAAGCCGGTGGAGGAGAGCCTACAAAAGCAAAAGCGCTTCATCACCGACGCCTCCCATGAACTCAAAACGCCCATGGCGGTCATTTCCGCCGCAAACGAGGTCATCGAACTCGAAAACGGCGAAAGCGAGTGGACCAAAAGCATCGACAAGCAGATCAAGCGCCTGACCTCCCTGACCGAAAAACTGGTGCTCCTGACCCGCATGGACGAGGAGACCTACCGTCCGGCGCTCGTCGCCTTCGACCTGTCGGGGGCGGTTGCTGAGACCGTCGACTCGTTTGAGGCCGTGGCGCAGATCAAAAACAAGACCCTGTCCGCCGAGATCGCGCCCGGCATTACGTATCAGGGCGACGAAAACGGCATCCGGCAGGTCGTCAGCCTCCTGACCGACAACGCTTTAAAGTATACAAACGACGGCGGCTGTATCCGCGTGACCCTGAAAAAGAGCGGCAAAAACGCCGTTCTGACCATGGAAAACACCGTGGACAAGGTCGAAAAGGGCGACCTCTCGGTCTTTTTCGAGCGCTTTTACCGCGCGGACGCGTCCCGCAATTCCTCTACCGGCGGGCACGGCATCGGCCTGTCCGTCGCCGAGGCGATCGTCCGCTCCCACAAGGGCAAAATCACCGCCCATTCCCCCGCCGGCAAACGGGTGGTATTCACGCTGTAAGCCGGAGACCGGGGATCAGAGGCCGGAGGCCAGACGGCGCGGGTGCGCCGTGCTACCGTTTCTGTCGGCGCGCGGGCGCGTTCAGCCGCCTGCGGCGGCGGGTGCACGGGTACACGGGCGCACGGGAACCAAAAACCGGATCAACCTGCAGACACAAAAACACGGGACGTCAAAGGGCGTCCCGTGTTTTTACTTGTAACTGAATTATTTCCCCGGTATCGGCGGAAGTGGAGGTGTAACGGTTTCCGTTTCTTTCTGGAATAGAGCTGCCAAATCTCTGACTTCACCGGCTTTTTTCCAGTTTGACATTCCTTCGGTCCAGACGAGTGACTCTTGTGTAAGGCCACCTTCCTCCGACATTTTCTTCAGGGCAGCCATATCATAAGGACCTGCAGATTGACCAAACAAAACGACGTGATAAGAGACAGATGGAATGGGAGGGGGAACAGCCGCACCGGAGGAATCTCCTGAGGGAGATTTTTTTCCGAATGCGCCGACGATTTTTGAACCGGCTGCGCCAACCCGCCCCGCAAGTTCTGTTTCATATTCTTTCGCATATTCCCGCTGCGTCTGTTTTCTGCGCGCATAAGCGTTTTCTTTGACGTCTACAAAAATCCCGGCGGCTTTTTCAAAAACGCCGAGTCTTTGCTTTGCGGACATGTCTTTGATACCGATTTTTGTTTGTGCTTTTCTGGTTTCAGCTGTCAGGTCTTTTGTAACGGCTTTCAGTTCCCGATAACCTTCGCTGTCTTTATTGATTTCCAAACCCGCGATCACGACATCTTTCAGATAAATGCCGTAGTCCGCTTCACACTTATCCCGAAGCAGTCTCAGCGCTTCATTCTTGACCTCTGCGATCTTTCTTTCGAGTTGAATGACAGGAATCTGATATGTTTCTGGTGCATTCGTAAGGATCCGCTTAAAGGTTTCTGAGACCGCGCTTCTGATTTGCCCCTGCAAATCAGAGACAGAGAATTCATCCAAGCGGCGTTTTTTGACAAATTCCCGATAATTGCGAATGTTAAAATCAACGGTTCCTCTGACGGCAACGGGAACGCTGAATTCCGGCAATTCCGAATCAAAAATATCGAAATACGGAACCGCAAAATTTGTCTGTACTGTTTCGGCGAGATTAATAAAATAGACCTCTGCCTGGAAAGGCGAACCCCCATTATATGCCAGCCCGATCAGAGATGAAATAACAGGCAGGTTTTTTGAATCGAGGATCGTATCAGCCGGGCCCTCCAGATATTCTTGTGTAAATCCTTCTTTCCCGGAATAGACGATTACGGCGACAGACCCGTCTCTGACACGGATGGGGGAGCCCCATCGAATCGTATTTTCTCTTGTATTTGTTCCGGGCTGCGCACCTTCCGGCCTCCATTTGTATATCAGATACGATTTTTCATCACAGCGTATGACGTCCATGATCCCACCTTTGGGATTGTGCGTAAATAAGCCCATTCCGTTGTCCTCCTTTGATTTTGATGATATCACTAAAACCGGATGATGGATTGACAGTATTCACAGGGTTTTTCATGACCCTTTGCGCCTGTCAACATGTTGCCGCAGGTCGGGCATTTTATCGTTTTTGTTTTTGGTTCTTTTTCCTTCGGAGTAAAAAAGCGTTTTGCCGTATCAAGCGTTTCTTTCAATGGACTGATA
>CAMVBD010000039.1 GCA_947165615.1 uncultured Clostridia bacterium
AGCTCGACGTCCACGACGTCCTCTGTGAGTTCCACAGCCGCGTAGCCGCGGACCATGGTATAGGGGACGTTGAGGTCGAATTTTTCGCACCAGCCGGGGATGCGCAGATAAAGCGTTTTTCCCTTGCCGCCGGCGATGTTGAGACGCACCTTGCCGTCGGAGGGATAGGCGGTCTCGAGGGTAAGAAGCGCGCCGTTTATCACGGCCTCGCTGTCGATATACTGGTGGAGATAGATGCGGGAGTCGTCATAGGAATACATATACTCGCCGACGTCCGCGATAAAGCGGGTCAGGTTCGGCGGGCAGCAGGAGCAGCCGAAGACCTCGAGGCGCTGGGTGATGGGCAGGCGCTCGCCGCGTCCGATGCTGCCGTGGCGGTGGTGGTCCCGCAGGTTGATCTCCAGCGGATTTTCATAGAAAAAGCTTTTTCCGTCCAGCGACACGCCCGAAAGGATGCCGTTGAACATCTGCAGTTCCACAAGGTCCGCGTATTTGGAGTCGGGCTCCAGATCCTTCATGCGGTTGGCAAACATTGCGAACGCGATAGAGGCGCAGGTCTCGGTGTATGCCGTGTCGCTGGGCAGGTCGTAGGGCACGGTGAACGCCTCGCCGACGTGGGTGGAGCCGATGCCGCCGGTGACGTACATTTTGCCGTAATACATATCGTCGAACAGGGCTTTGCAGGCCGAGAACATCTCCCCGTCCTCCTCGACCGCCGCCTCGTCCGCCATGCCGGAATAGAGGTAATTGGCGCGCACGCAGTGGCCGACGGCCTCCTTTTGCTCCCGCACGGGCAGATGGCTCTGGAAATAGGCGTCGCTGCACCAGGCACCCTCGGGCACCGAGTCCTCGTGCCGGTGGTCGAGGAAGAATTTGGCGAGCTTGCGGTACTTTTCGTCCGGGCGCACGGCGTAGAGTTTATAAAGCGCGAGCTCGATCTCCTCGTGGCCGGGGGTCTTGAAGCCCGTGTCCGCCTTGACGCAGAAGCGCTCGATGACGTAGTCGATATAGCGGTCCATGAGGTTCAAAAACCGGTCGCGGCCCGTGGCGTTATAATAGGCGACGGCGGCCTCGATCAGATGCCCGAGGCAGTACAGCTCGTGATGGTCCCGGTCCTTGAAGCGGTTGTCGGGCTGGATGACCGTGTGAAAAATGTTATAATAGCCGTTTTTGTCCTGATGGGCTTCGATTTTGTCGATGGCGTCCTCGATTTCGGCCTCCAGCGCCTCGTCCGGCGCCTTGGCGAGCATGTACGCGGCGCTTTCGAGCCACTTGGCGACGTCCGAATCCCAAAAGTAATGCAGGCCCTCCACAGGCTGAAAGTCCAGCGCGGCAAAGCGCCCGGTGTCGCCGAAGCGGTCGCGGACCGCCCAGATCGTGGTCTCCCGGTTGATCTTCTGCCGGTTGGCCCAAAAGCCGCCGCAGACCTCGACCGCGGAAAGAGGCAGGTGCTTTAAGTGTTCCATAGTTCCTCCTTATTTGATTTGTACGATTTTTTTGCCCTTGACGATGAAGGCGTGCTTTGCCATGTCGATCAAGGGTCGGTCGTTTTTTTCGGAATCGGTGTAAAAGTTATCGATCTCGGCGTCCGGAAAGGCCTCGAGAAACGCGGGGACCTTTTTGGAGCGCATGCACAGGCGGCTGATTTTGCCCGTTTTGGGATCGAGCAGGCTGCCGACGCAGTGCTTGATGCCGAGGCGCTCGCAGATCACCGCCATGGACGCCTCGGGCGAGGCGGTCACGACAACGTCGTCCGGCTGCTGGAGCTCCTTGTAAAAGGGACGGATCTTGTGCATATGCCGGTCCCAGAAGTCGACGCAGTCGGCCTCGAAATCGTCGATGTTCTTAAAGTAGTCCTCAATAAAGGGGGCGTAGGTCGAAAGCGCCTGCTCAACCGTGACCTTGCCGAGTTTGTACTTTGTGATCGCGTACAGGACCTTCGGGACGTATCTGACAAGGTACGGCGTCTTTTTGAGGTAGTAGAAAAAGAAATCGAGCACGCTTTCCCCGTCGTAAATGGTGTCGTCAAAATCGTAAACGTTCACGTTCAGCCCTCCTCGAATCCATATTCGTCGACGTCCACGTCGATGGCGGACGCCGTAACGGAACCGGTCTCGAACAGCAAGAGCTCCCAGTAGGTCGTCAGGTCCTCGTCGGCGTTGTATGCCTCGCATTTCGCGGCAAAGCCGAATTCGCTGTCGATCCAGATATAGACCGTTTCGGTCGCTTCCCCGTCCGTGTAGGCGCGCTGGATATACTTTTTGCAGGGGCGCCCGGCGACCGTGTCGTCCTCGATGTACAACACGTTTGCAAGCGCGGAAAACGCCGGATCGACGGCGGAAAGTTTCATAAACGTCGAGGAAATGTCCGAAACGGACTTGCCCTTTTCGACGCTCTTTGTGTAAAGGTCCTCGTCGGGAACGGCGGTGTAGACCAGAAGGTCGGTCCCGTCCGCCTTGTAATAAAAGAAATTGCCGGACACGGGATACTTTGCCTCAAAGGCCGACGCGGTCTTGACCTCTTTGACCCGCACGCGCTCTTTGCCGAGCTGTTCGTCAAAATACAGGTATTCCGCCAAAAAATTCGACTGCCAGGAGGCGTCCACCGCAAAGCCCTCGTTCGCGGGGACGGAATTCGACACACTTTCGCTTTCGGAGGCGTCCCCCAAGGAAGACGGCTCGGCGTCGCCGGGATCGTAGGAATAGCCTTCGGGCGGGACGGTCGGTTTTTCGGTCTGTCCGCAGGCGGACAGCAATACGGACGCCAAAACCGTCAGGCTCAGGACGACGGACACAACGCGGTATATTTTCATGGAAACCGGACTCCTTTTTCTTTGCTTATATAAAACTATAAAATAAATTTCCCGTTTTGTCAATAAAAACAAATTATATCTTGTGCAAAACAGAAAAATATGGTAGGATAGAAATACCAAAACAGAAAGGCGGCAACTTTCGAATGAATTACAAAATCAACAAAACGCTGCACAACACGTTCGGCATTTTCGAGAAAAACAAACTCCCGCCCCGCGCCTACGCCATCCCCTACGCGACCGAGCAGGGGCTTCGGGACACGGCGCTGCGCGATGAGCGCTATGCGTCCGATATGGTCGAGGTGCTTTCCGGCGTGTGGGATTTTAAGTTATACAAATCCATCTCCGACCTGCCGGACAAGCTGGACAGCCTGAAGACCAAATTCAAGACCATCCCGGTGCCCGCGGACTGGCAGCGCGAGGGCTTTTTGCCTCCCGTTTATCTCAACACCCGGTACGAGTTCAAGAACATGGAGCCCGAGATCCCGGCGGATATGCCGGTCGGCGTCTACCGCAGATTTTTTGAGACCGACGGCACGGACAAGACCTATAGCCTCTCCTTCCTCGGCGTGGCGAACAACCTCTCCCTTTACGTCAACGGCAAGTTCGTCGGCTATTCCGAGGGCAGCCACAACACGGCGGAATTCGATCTGACCCCCTTTGTGACCCCCGGCAAAAACGAGCTGCTCGTCGTCTCCTTCCGCTGGTGCAACGGTACCTTCCTCGAGTGCCAGGACATGTTCCGCGACAACGGCATTTTCCGCGACGTGCTGCTTTATAAGTACGGCAAAGCCTATGTATACGACTTTGAGGCGCTGCCCGAAAAGACGGGCGAGACCTACGCCTTACAGGTAAACGCCTTTGTCAGGGGCGACACGGACGGCCGCCGTCTTGCCGCAAAACTCCTTGACAAGGACGGAAAGACCGTTGCCGAGACGACCGTGCCCGCGGAAGAAACCGTGCGCATTCGCTTTGAGAATTTGAAGGTCAACGAGTGGAACCCCGAATTGCCCGTCACCTATACCCTGTATCTGACGCTTCTCGGCGAAGCGGAGGAAATGACCCTTCGCACCGTGACCGGCTTTAAGACCATCGAAATCAAAAACGCGGTCTTTTATTTCAACGGCCAGCCCATTAAAATGAAGGGCGTCAACCACCACGACACCACGCTTCATAACGGCTACGTCATGAGCCACGCGGACCTTGAAAAGGACGTAAAACTGATGAAGAGCCTGAACGTCAACGCGGTCAGGACCTCGCACTATCCGCCCGACCCCTATTTTCTGACCCTGTGCGACGTGTACGGTCTGTACGTCGTGGACGAGGCGGACATTGAGACCCACGGCGCGTGGGAACTGGGCGATTTCAGCCTGATCTCGAAGCAGGCCAAATGGAGCCGGCACTACGTGGACCGCGTACGGCGCATGTATTACCGCGACCGCAGCCACGTCTGCGTTACCATGTGGTCGCTGGGCAACGAGTCCGGCGGGCACAGATGCCAGGACGCCTGCTATAAGTGGCTCAAGGAGATCGGCACGCCGATCCCGGTCCATTACGAGAGCGTCATCCATACCTCCCGTATGCACTACGACGTCATCAGCGAAATGTACACCTCCACCGAGGACATCGAGCTCATGATGAAGGGCAAGCGCGTGCGCGAACTGGACGGCAAAAAGTGGGTGTGCAAGGAGTATTCCAAGTTCCCGTTCTATCTGTGCGAATACGCGCACGCCATGGGCGTCGGTCCCGGCAACCTTGAGGAATACTGGGATCTGATGTACGAGTGGGATCTGTCCATGGGCGGCTGCATCTGGGAATGGGCCGACCATACCGTCTATCACGAAAACGGCAAGTACCGCTACACCTACGGCGGCGACCACGGCGAAAAGGAGCACGACGGCAACTTCTGCGTGGACGGCCTGATGTTCGCGGACCGCACCCCGCACACCGGCGCCAAGGAAATGAAGGCCGTGTACCGTCCCCTGCGCGCCGCCGTCTCCGGCAACAAGCTTTACTGCATTGAAAACACCAACCGCTTCCGCGATTCGTCCTATATCGACATCCGCTGGGTATTGAAGGAAAACGGCATCGAGACCGACGAAGGGACCCTGCATACCAACATCCCGCCGATGGGCGCCGAGTGCTTCGAGCTCGGGCACAAGGATTACGACCCCGCCAAGGACGCGCATCTGGACCTCATTTACACCGACCGCGAGACCGGCGCCGAGATCGCCGTGGAGCAGTTGGTCCTCAACGACGTGCCCTATGAGTACGACATTGAGATCGGGCAGAAGATCGCCGCCGAGCGCGACGGGGACACGCTTCGCATTTCGACCGAAAACGGCGAAATCCGCTTTGACCTCGTCAAGGGCGAACTGGTCGGCTACAGTGTCAACGGCGTGGACCTGCTTGCTGCCGCCCCCGTCAAAAACACGGGCTTTGCGGCAAACCTGTACCGCGCCCTCATTGACAACGACGCCGCCAACCGCGACAAGTGGAAGGAAGCGGGCCTGAACAGGCTGAAGGCCGAGCCCGTGGACGTCAGCGTCTCCTTCTCCGACGACGGCATTAAGGTCGACACCGTCCACGCGCTGAAATTCGGGCGCAAAAAGAAGTATACGCTGTCCCTCTCCTATAACGTCACCGCCCTTTCCGCTGTGGAAGTTTCTGCAAAGATCGTGCCGGAGGCGGACGCCCTGATCGACGCGCCGCGCTACGGTCTGACGATCGAACTCAACCGGGCGCTCGATTACGTCACCTACTACGGCAGAGGCGAAGCCGAGAACATGCCCGACTTCAAAGCCCAGGCTCCCGTCGGCATTTACAGCGCCAAGGTCGAGGACATGCGCGAAAAGTACGTCTATCCGCAGGAAAGCGGCATGCACTGTGATACCAAGTGGCTGCGTCTTGCCGACGGCAGCGGCGCGAGCCTTACCTTCTACGCCGAGTCCTCCTTCAATTTCAGCGTCAAGCACTTTACGCAGGAGGCGCTGGACGAAGCAAAGCATGAGGAAGACCTGAAGGACATGAACATCACGTACCTGACGCTGGACGCGGCGACCCGCGGCATCGGCTCCTCCTCCTGCGGCCCCGACACCAGAGCGGAGTACCGCCTGACCGATCCGAGCGGCTACGGCTTTGCGTTTACGATGATCCCCGAGGTAAAATAAGATGAAGACGGCTGATTTTAAGAACCATATCACGCCGTACGATCCGTTTGAGGCACGAGAAATCGTGCCTTTTTCGGAACTCGGACGGTTTGAAGAGCAGGGATACTGCGCCGACGGGTGCGCGTTTGTTGAAGAAAACGAACAAAAGATCGCCGTGCACCGCTCTTCTGTTTTTGACGGGGCAAAGTCGCTGCGCTTTCCGGGCGCGGGCGCGGCGGTGTGCGCAAAAGCGGACTTTACGTTTCCTGCCGACGCAAAAGTGACCCTGTACGCGACGGCGCTGGGCTACTATGAGCCCGCGTGCAACGGCAGGGCGCTGACCGACGAGAAATTCATTCCGGCGCTGTCCGACTACGTGCCGCGGGACCTGTCGCACGTCTCCTACCCCATTTTTGACACGATGAGCCACCGCATCTATTACCACGTATACGACCTGACGCCGTTTCTCGACCGCGGAAGGGCGCGGCTCACCTTCCACATCGGCACGGGCTGGCTCGACAACCGCAACCGCGCCGAGGGCATGCCCGTCTGGGACGAAAAGTTCCTCATTTTCCGTCTGCGCGTCGAGACGCCGGACGGGGCGTCCTGCGACGTCGGCTCCGCGCCGGACAACACCCGCTGGGTCCCGAGTTTTATTACGGACACCTCCCTTTATTACGGCGAAGAGCACGATTACGCGCTTTTGAAAGAAGAGCCGACCGAGCGTCCCTGCGAAGAAAAAACGCTGCCCCCGACCTACTTTGCGCCGACGTTTTTTGACGGCGACCGGGAGGAAGCGACGATCACGCCCGAGCTTGTGCGGCAGGACGGGAACCTGAAAATCTACGACCTGCACCTGATCCCGGCGGGCTACCCGCTGATCGTCCCCACCGCCCCCGGAGAAGTGACCGTGACCTACGGCGACCGGCTTCTCGACAAACCGGAGGACGGGACGGTGTTTGCGCTGCGCCACACAGGCGGGGAGCACCGCGCGCAGAAGGACGTTTACCGCTTTACCGAAGCCGAGGTCGGAAAGGCCTTCCACGTGCATTTTACGTGGCACGCCTGCCGGTATATCGCCGTCGAGGGACAGGCCGACGTCCCGGCGTTTGTCCGCGTCCACTCCCCTTTGACGCAGACGGTGTTTTATAAAAGCGAAAACCCGACGCTGCAATGGATCTTCGACGCGTTTGTCAACACTTACAAATCAAACCTCCACGGCTACATCCCCTCCGACTGCCCGCACCGCGAGCGCCTCGGCTACACCGGCGACGGCCAGCTCACCAGCCGCGCCGGAATGCGCGTGTTTGACGGCCGGACGATGTACAAAAAGTGGATGCGCGATATTTTGGACTGTCAGGACCTGTCCGGCGGGCACGTCCAGCACACGGCCCCCTTCCTCGGGGGCGGCGGCGGCCCCGGCGGCTGGGGCGGCGCCGTGTGCATCGTACCGTGGAATTACTATGATATTTACGGCGACGATACGCTCCTGCGGGACTCTTACAACGCCATGAAGGCCTATATCGTCTACATGCTGCGCCACTGTGAAAACGGGCTTGTGACGAGCGAAGAAAAGGACGGCTGGTGTCTCGGCGACTGGTGCCCGCCACATAACGACGTGAAGATCCCGACGGATTTTGTCAACACCTATTTCCTTATCCGCTGCCTTGCCATTTGCGAAAAGACCGCCGACCACCTCGGAAGGAGCGCGGACGCGGCGTATTTCGCGGTGGCGCGAAACGATGAAGAGGCTGCTTTTACCAAAGCCTATTTCGAGCCCGCGACCGGCTCCTTCTGCGGCGGGATTCAGGGCGCGGACGCGTTCGCGCTGGATATCGGCCTCGGCGATGAGCGGACGAAACGGAACCTCATCGGAAAGTACGAGCGTCTCGGCGCTTTCGACACCGGCATTTTCGGGACGGACCTCGTGTTGAAGGTGCTTCTCCGGCTCGACAGAAAGGATCTCGCGAAACGGCTTCTGTCCAACGAAACCGAAAACTCGTTTTATAACATGAAACTCGGCGGCGACAACACGCTGTGGGAAAACTGGGACGGCTGCGACTCCCTGTGCCACCCGATGTTCGGCGCGGTCGTCGACAGTCTTTTGGACCTCGAGGCATAAAATATGGGGCTGCTGCAAATCCGACAACGGAACTGCAGCAGCCCTGCTTTTTTAGATAAACCCGTCAGTTCGCGGCGGGCGCGTTTTCCCGGTACAGAGCGATCAGTTTTTTTGCGATCTTGTACACGTCGCCGCAGCCGAGGGTCAGAATGAGGTCCCCCTCTTCGGCGTTTTCGTACAGGTAGCGGGCGATGGTGTCAAAGGACGTAAAATGCACGGCGCCGTCGATTTTGTCGCAGAGATCCTTGGTGTGGACCACCTTATCGGCGATCTGCAGCACGTCGGCGAACTCGTCCAGCAGCATATAGGTGCGGGAGAAGGTAAAGGGCTGGAACACCGCCCACACGCGCTTATAGTCCATCTTTTTGGCGGCCTCGAGCGTGACCTTGAGCTCGGCGGGATGGTGGGCGTAGTCGTCCGCGATGGTGACGCCGTGATACTCCCCGAGGATCTCGAACCGGCGGCCCGCGCC
>CAMVBD010000040.1 GCA_947165615.1 uncultured Clostridia bacterium
CGTCAGCTTCCCCATTTTTGCCAGCACCGCGTCCGTCATGTGGTCGGGCTCGAGGCTCCCGAGCCGAATGCGTTCGATCCCGTCCGTCTTTTCGGCAAGTTCCAGCGCGTCCGCAATGTCGCCGGACGTATCAAGCCCGTAGGCAGACAGATTGATGCCGACGAACACGACCTCTTTATAGCCGTTTTTGGCGATCTCCTTGAGTTCCGCGTAGATCTCCTCCGGGTCGCGCGAGCGGGAAAACCCGCGGGACTTCGGAATGATGCAGTAGGTGCAGTAGCGGTTGCACCCGTCCTGGATTTTAATAAAGGCTCTGGTGTGGCCCTCGAATGCCGCGGCGCTCTGTCCGCGGTAGCCGTCGTCCCTGCCGTGCGTGGAGACCCGGACGATCCGCTCCCCGGTCTTTTGAAACTGCCGCACGGCCTCGGGCAGCAGGGCGTTCGTTTTGTTGCCGAGAATGATATCGGCTTCGGTCAGGTCCGCCAGTTCCTCGGCGTACGCCTGCGGGTAGCAGCCGGTCAGCACCGTGACGGCGGCGGGGGAGAGCCGTCTGCAGGCCCTTAGCGCCTGCCGCGATTTGCGGCTGGACTCCGCCGTGACCGTGCAGGAGTTGACGACGTAAACGTCCGCGCTGTCCTTTTCGCCGACGATCTCAAAGCCCTGTTGCTCCATCGCCCGGATCATGGCGTTCGTTTCGTACTGATTGACCTTGCACCCGAGGGTGATAAACGCAGCCTTCATGGTTTTCTCCCGTGTTTTGTCGTTTTTTGAATTATACCCCATCGGGCGGCAAATAGCAAGCCGAACTTGTTCATTTTTTACGTCGCGGGGGCATATCCATTTGACGGAGGAATGCATATGAAACGTTACGGAACCAAAATTCTCGCCCTGCTTATGGCTTTAATCTGTACGATCTGCCTGCCGCGTCCGATCTTCGCGTCGGGCGACGGCGTCAAAGACGTGGAAAATCCGGCTGAAACGGTCCTGCCGACCGTCGGCGCCGCCGACGCGCCTGCGGTGAGCGCCAAGGCGTGGGCGCTTATGGATCTGAACACGGGTACGCTTTTAGCGTCACAGAATGAAAACGAAAGGCTCTATCCCGCGTCCGTCACCAAGATCATGACCCTGCTTCTGGTGTGCGAGGCCATCCGCGACGGACGGCTGTCGCTGGATGAAAAACTGGTCTGCTCGGACACTGCCGCCGCCAAGGGCGGAAGCCAGATCTGGCTGGAGCCGGGCGAGGAGATGACCGTGCGGGATCTCCTCAAGGCCGCCTTCGTTTACAGCGCCAACGACGCCTGCTGTCTTCTGGGCGAGGCCGTCTCCGGCAGCGAAGAAGCCTTTGTGTCTGTAATGAACCGGCGCGCGGAGGAACTCGGCATGTCGAACACGCATTTCGACAACTGCACGGGGCTGGACGACGACACGACGACGCATCTTTCGACCGCGTGGGACATCGCCCTCATGTCCCGGGCGCTCATGCGGCATGAGCTGGTGCGCGACTACACCGGCATCTGGATGGATGAGCTGCGCGGCGGCAAGACGCAGATCGTGAACACCAACAAACTCATCCGGTACTATAAGGGCGCCACCGGTCTTAAGACCGGCACCACCAGCAAAGCCGGCTGCTGCATCAGCGCCACCGCCGAGCGGGACGGCCTTTCTCTTGTCGCCGTGGTGCTGGGGGCGGGAAATTCCAACGACCGCTTTAACGGCGCAAGAGCCCTGCTCGATTACGGCTTTTCCCATTACGAGATTTTTCATCCCGCGATCGAGACAGACGAACTCCCGGACGTTCCCGTATCGCACGGCGAAGAAAAGACCGTCCGGCTGACGCCCTCCGGCCTTTCGGAAGTCCTGGTCGACAAGGGGCAGGCCTCCGACGTGACGGTCCGTTTTGAAACGGAAGAAAGCGTCGAAGCCCCGGTCGAGGCGGGACAAAAACTCGGTCGCGTCCGGTTTTTGTCAAACGGACGGGAACTGACGTCCTGCGATCTCATCGCGGCGGACCCCGTCGCAAAACTCGGGTTTTTCACGGCGTTCGGCCGTCTTCTTGCAAGCGTGCTCTGATCCGGCGCGAAAAACCCCGTAAAATCCTTCGGACCGGACGAAAAAAGTGCGCTTTGCGTCTTGAATTATTTTTTGTTTTGGTGTAATATATATTAAATATTACTTCGGAGGATAGAAACACTATATGGCAATCAGACTCAACTGCCGGTATCTGGACCGGTTCGTTTCCGAGGAGGACCTGAAAGCGATCGCGCCCGAGGTCGACCGCGCAAGAGGGTTCCTCTACGAAAACCGGGATAAGGCGCTCGGCAACAAGTACCATGGCTGGCTGACCCTGCCGCGGGACTACGATAAAGAGGAGTTTTCCCGCATCAAGGCTGCCGCCGCCAAGATCCGGAAGGACAGCAAAGCCCTCGTCGTCATCGGCATCGGCGGCTCCTATCTCGGCGCCCGCGCCGCCATCGAATTCGTGCGGTCCAAAAACTATAACCTGCTCGCAAAGGATGAGCCGCGCGTCTATTTCGTCGGCAACTCCATCTCTCCCACCGAGATCGGCGAAGTGCTCTCGCTCTGCCGCGACGTCGACTTTTCCGTCAACGTGATCTCCAAGTCCGGCACCACCACGGAGCCGTCCATCGCGTTCCGTCTGTTCAAAAAACTGCTGGAAGAAAAATACGGCAAAAAAGACGCCGCCGGGCGCATCTACGTCACGACCGACAAGGAGCGCGGCACGCTGAAAGCGCTGGCCGACGCTCAGGGCTATCAGACCTTCGTCGTGCCGGACGGCGTCGGCGGACGCTATTCCGTTCTGACCGCCGTTGGCCTTCTGCCCATCGCCGCGGCGGGCGTCGACATCGACGCGCTGATGGCAGGCGCCGCGGCCTCCATGGAAAAGTACGCCGCGCACGCGCTCGAGGACAACGACTGCTACCGCTACGCCGCCATCCGCAACATCCTGTACCGCAAGGGCAAAAAGATCGAAATGCTCGTCTCCTACGAGCCGGATCACACGCTCATGAACGAGTGGTTCAAGCAGCTTTTCGGCGAAAGCGAGGGCAAGGACGGCAAGGGCCTGTTTCCGGCGTCCGTCATCTACTCCACGGACCTGCACTCCATGGGCCAGTACGTCCAGCAGGGCGAGCGGCATCTCATCGAGACCGTCGTGACCTTTGACGAGCCCAAAAGCGACATCGTCATCGAGGCGGACGCCGACAACGCGGACGGCCTCAACTTCCTCGCGGGCAAAACGCTTTCCTACGTCAACCGCAAGGCGTTTGAGGGCACCATCCTCGCCCACACGGACGGAAACGTCCCGAACATCGTGATCGAGGTCGAAAAAATGGACGCCTATAACCTCGGCGAACTCTTCTATTTCTTTGAAAAGGCGTGCGCCGTCTCCGGCTATATCCTCGGGGTCAACCCCTTTGACCAGCCCGGCGTCGAAAGCTACAAAAAGAATATGTTCGCGCTGCTCGGAAAGCCCGGGTATGAGGAACTCGGCGAAGAACTGCGCGCCCGTCTCGGCTGAGACGAAAAAGAAGTAAATCACAGAAAGGAAATACAAAACATGGTCAAACTTTTAATCGGTGAAAAGGGAAGCGGCAAAACCAAAAAACTCCTTGACGCGGTCAACGAGGCGCTCGCCAATTCCAAGGGCAACGTCATCTGCGTCGAAAAGGACGATCTGCTTCGCTATCAGGTCAACTACAGGGTCCGTCTGCTTGCCGCCGCCAATTACGGCATCAGCGGCTACGAGGCCTTCTACGGCTTTTTAAGCGGCCTTTGCGCCGGCGACCACGACGTCACGGACATCCTTGTAGACGCCACGCTCAAGATCGGCGGCAGAGACTACGAGGAGCTTGCGAAATTCCTGCAGAAGATCGCCCGGCTTTCCGAACTGACGGATACCGTCTTTACCTTCACCGTGTCCACGGACCGTGAAAATCTGCCCGAAAGCATCCAGAATCTCTGCGAGATCCTGTAAACGGGATCAAAAAAACGTCCGGTTTGTAAAAATTTGTGTTGACAAACGGACATTGAAATAATATAATATAACGTGCGTTTATTCACAGAATCTGTATCTTCGGAGGAGCCGAAACGTGTATCTGGAGCTGGAAGCGATCTTTAACCGCGAAGGCGCGGCAAAGGACTTCGACTATTCCTTTCCCCTTGCGGACGAGCTGATCGCGTCCGACGTACACGTGTCGGGGTCCGTCTTCAAAAAGACCGGCATCGTCACGCTGAAAGCAGAGGCCGCTTATTTGCTTTCGGCCGAATGCGCCAAGTGCGGCGCGCCGATCCGACGGACCGAGACCGTCCCTGTGGAACACGTACTGATCGGACAAGCCGAGACCGAGGAGGAAGAGGACGATTACGACGAGTCGTACATCGTGCTCGACGACCTGCGGCTGGATTTGGACGAACTGGTCGGCGAGGACATCTTTCTCGCCATGCCCTACCGCTTCCTCTGCAAGGAGGACTGCAAGGGCCTGTGTCCGCAGTGCGGCGCCGATCTCAACGCCGGGCCCTGCGCCTGCAAACCAGCGACGGACCCCCGGTGGGACGCGCTCAAAGATTTATTCTGATTCAAGAACTTAGGAGGATATGTACAATGGCAGTACCTGCAAGAAGAGTTTCCAAAGCAAGAAGAGACAAGAGACGCAACAATCTCTGGAAGATCTCCGCTCCCGCTATCGAAAAGTGCCCCCAGTGCGGTGAATATAAAGAAGCCCACAGACTGTGCAAGGCCTGCGGTTACTACAACGGCCGCAAGGTCGTCGAGGTCGAAGACTGATTTTTTCCGGACCGAACCAAGGCAAAGCGCTGGCGGAGAAGAGTTCTTCCCCGCCTTTTTGGCGTTTATCGCGTAAAACCATATGGCAGTAGAAATCTATCGCGTGCTCGAAAAATCCCTCTGCGATAAAAAAGGGATCCGGGCGGGAGACAGTTTAATATCCGTCAACGGAAACGAGATCAACGACGTCCTCGATTTCCGCTTTTACTGCGACGACGAAAAGCGGCGGCTGGTGTTCAAAAAGGCCGACGGCAAGGAAAAGCATTTTAAAGCGAAAAACCTCTCCTCCCCGGACGACCTGGGGCTGGAGTTCCAGACGTACCTGATGGACAAGCAGCGCGCCTGCAAAAACAAATGCGTGTTCTGCTTCATCGACCAACTGCCGAAGGGCCTGCGCCCGTCCCTGTACTTCAAGGACGACGACGCGCGGCTTTCGTTTCTGTTCGGCAACTACATCACGCTGACCAATCTCTCGGACCACGACGTCGAGCGCATCATCAAAATGCACATCAGCCCCATCAACGCCTCCGTCCATACCATGGACCCGGACCTGCGCGTCAAAATGATGAAAAATCCCCACGCCGGGGAGGCGCTGCGGCATCTCAGCCGGTTTTCGGAGGCCGGCATCCGCATTAACGCCCAGCTTGTGCTGTGCCCGGGGCTCAACGACGGGGAAGCGCTCAGGTTTTCGCTTCAAAAACTCGGCGAACTCCAAAGCGTGCAAAGCGTCGCCGCCGTGCCCGTGGGCCTGACGAAATACCGCGAGGGGCTTTTCCCGCTGCGAAAATTCACCGCCGGGGAGGCCGCCGCCGTCATCGACGCCATCGACGCGTTCAACGATGGGCGCAAAGCCGAAGGGAAGGAGCCGCTGGCGTTTCCATCGGATGAGTTTTTTCAGCTTGCCGGCAGACCTTTGCCGGATTACGGCTATTACTGCGGGTTCCCGCAGCTCGAAAACGGCGTCGGCATGCTCACCCTTATGCGGCACGATTTTTATGAGGCGCTGGAGGGGACCGAAGGCGATTCCCGTCCCCGCCGCTTCGGGCTTGTAACCGGGTACGCGGCAAAGGACCTTATGGAGGAGCTTGCCGGCGCGTTCTGTAAAAAATTCCCCCAAAGCCGCATTTCCGTCTACGCCGTCGACAACCGCTTTTTCGGTCCCGACATCACCGTGGCGGGGCTTTTGACCGGCGCGGATATCCTGCGTTATTTCAAAGAGCGCGATACCTACGAAAAGGTCCTTCTGTTTCCGTCCGTCATGTTCAAAAGCCGGGACGAGCAGATCTTCCTGGACGACGTGACGAAAGAGGACGTCGAGCGGGAGCTCGGCGTCAGGGCTCTTGTTTCGGACTGCGACGCCGGAAATCTATTCGATTTGTTTTATTCATTTGCGGGCGAATAAGCCCTCGGGAGGAAGCACTATGTCCAAACCCATCGTCGCCATCGTGGGGCGGCCGAACGTCGGCAAATCCACGCTGTTCAACAAACTCAGCGGCAAGCGCCTCGCCATCGTGGACGATCGTCCGGGCGTGACGCGCGACCGGCTGTACGCCGACTGCGAATGGCTGAACCGCAAATTCCTGATCGTGGACACCGGCGGCATCGAGCCGTATTCGGACGATCTCATCCTGTCTCAGATGCGCAGACAGGCAGAGCTTGCCATTCAAAGCGCCGACTGCATCATTTTTGTCGTGGACCTTCGAAGCGGCGTCACGGCGTCCGACAGCGAGGTCGCTTCCATGCTCATGAAGAGCTCGAAGCCCGTTATCCTCTGCGTCAACAAGTGCGACACGGTCGGCGACGTGCCGCTGGAATTCTATGAGTTTTACAATCTCGGCCTCGGCGATCCCATTGCGGTCTCGGCCGTGCACGGCCACGGCACCGGCGACCTGCTGGACGAGGTCTTAAAGCACATCCCCGACGAAGAGGAACCGGAAGAGGAGGACGACGATCATATCCGCGTCGCCATCATCGGCAAGCCGAACGTCGGCAAGAGTTCGCTCGTAAACGCCCTGTGCGGGGAGGAGCGGATGCTGGTCTCCGACATCGCCGGCACCACCCGCGACGCGTCCGACACGCTGGTCGAAAACAAACACGGCAAATTCGTCTTCATCGACACGGCGGGACTGCGCCGCAAGTCGCGCGTGGACGACCGCATCGAGCAGTTCAGCGTCATGCGCGCGGTCATGGCCGTGGAGCGCGCCAACGTCTGCGTCATCATGATCGACGCGACCGAGGGCTTTACGGAGCAGGACTCCAAGGTCGCCGGCATCGCACACGAGGCGGGCAAAGCCTGCGTCATCGCGGTCAACAAGTGGGACGCCCTCGAAAAGGACGGCAAGACCATGGACGGCTACCGCAAAAAACTGATGGACGACTTTTCCTTCATGTCCTACGCCCCCATCATTTTCATCTCCGCAAAGACGGGCCAGCGGCTGGACAGGCTTTATGAGCTCATCAAGTTCGCTGACGACCAAAACGCCACGCGCATCCCGACCGGTCGGCTCAATCAGGTGCTCGCCGACGCCACCGCGCGCGTGCAGCCCCCCACGGACAAGGGCAAGCGGCTCAAAATCTTCTACATCACGCAGGCGTCCACCCGTCCGCCGACGTTCGTGGTCTTCGTCAACAAGCAGGACCTGTTCCATTACAGTTACCAGCGCTATATTGACAACCGCATCCGTGAGGTCTTCGGACTGGAGGGCACCCCCACCCGGTATATCGTGCGGGAGCGCGAAAACAAAAACTGAACCGTCAAACAAAAAAAGAGAAGCAGTTTCCCCAAACCTGCTTCTTTTTTTTGCTGCTTTTAAGATTTTGTATTATACTGTTCAAGAATTCTTTATTTGCGCACGCGCAAAAAATAAAAATTATATATTAAAATATATTGTCAAACCCTCAAAGGTGTGATAAAATACTATATTAAGAGCGTTTTTCTCTAAGTCTATTCCCGGAGATGATCCTATGCAAGAAATTCCCTGTCTCTCTGTCCCGGCGCTGAAAGCGCTCCGGCAGGAACTCCAGGTTCAATATCAGTCCTACGCCGACATGGGACTTTCCATCAATATGGCAAGGGGCAGGCCCGCGCCCGAACAGCTCGACCTGTCCGACCCGCTTTATGATCTCGGCAGGGACGCGGTCGGCGTCAGATCCGCGGACGGCATCGACTGCCGCAATTACGGCGACCTGTGCGGCATTCCCGAAAGCCGCGCGCTGTTCGGCGAGGTCTTCGGCGTGCCCGCCACCAACGTCATCGCCTGCGGCTCGTCCAGCCTCAACCTCATGTTCGACTACGTCGCGCAGTGCTGCACCGTCGGCGTCGGCGGGCAGACGCCGTGGATGAAGCAGGACGGCTGCAAAATGATCGCCGTCGTGCCCGGCTACGACCGGCATTTTGCCATCGCCGAGCATTTCGGGCTGGAACTCGTCTCCGTTCCCATGACCGCGACGGGCCCCGACATGGACCGTGTGCGCGAGCTCGTCCGGGACCCCTTGGTCAAGGGCATGTTCTGTGTCCCGAAGTACTCGAATCCCGACGGCATCACCTATTCGCCCGAAACGGTCGAAGCCATCGCCGCGCTGAAGCCCGCCGCAGCGGATTTCCGCGTCATCTGGGACGAGGCGTATCTGATCCACGACCTCTATGGGGAAAAGGACGTGCTGAAAAACGTCTTCGACGCCGCGAAAGCCCACGGGACGGAGGATCACTTCATC
>CAMVBD010000041.1 GCA_947165615.1 uncultured Clostridia bacterium
GCGTCCGCCGGGACGCGAGGCCTTTCCCGGCGATATTTTTTATCTGCATTCAAGACTTCTGGAGCGCGCCGCGTGCGTGTCCAAAGAAAAGGGCGGCGGCACCGTGACGGCCCTGCCCATCGTCGAGACCATGGCGGGCAACATCTCGTCCTACATCCCGACCAACATCATCTCCATCACGGACGGACAGATCTATCTCGAAAGCGAACTGTTCCACGCCGGCATCCGCCCCGCGGTCAATACGGGCCTTTCGGTGTCCCGCGTCGGGCGCAGCGCCCAAAGCGACGCCATGAAGGCCGTGTCCGGGACGCTGAGGATCGATCTCTCTCAGTACCGCGAAATGGCGGTATTTACGCGCTTCGGCAGCGACCTTGACGCCTTTACGCGCAAAATGCTGCGCCGCGGCGAAACGCTGACGACGCTGTTTAAGCAGGACCGCTCGAAGCCCTATACCCTCTTTGAGGAGGTCGCCATCCTGCTGGCGTACGAGGCGGACGCGTTCAAAAACGTGCCGATCAAAAAGATCGAGGCGCTGCTGCGCCCCTACCTTGCCCACATGAACGCCCTGTTCCCGGCGGACGCCGCCGCGGTCAATTCCGCCGGCAAAATGGACGACGCCCTGCGCGGACGCCTCAAAGCCGCCGCCGAAGCGTGGGGGGAGGAGCAGGTATGAGCGCCCATTCGATGCGGGACATCAAAAACCGGATCGACGGCGTCTCACAGACCCGGCAGATCACGGGCGCCATGTACCTGCTGTCCTCATCCCGGCTCAAAAAACTGACCGGCAACATGGAATATACGCTGCGCTATATGAACCGCCTGCGCAAAACCATGGCGGACGTGCTGCACGTCACCAAAGGCGCCGGCATTCAGAACCGCTTTTTGGATAAGGATTCCAAGGGCACGGCGCTGTTTATGCCCGTTATGGGCGACAAGGGGCTTTGCGGCAGCTACAACATGGACGTGGTGCGTCTGACGCAGGAAAAACTCGCCAAATACGACGACGCCATGGTCTACTGCTTCGGCGAACTCGGAAAAGACCTTCTGACCGCCAAGGGCGTGCGGGTGGACCGCGTTTTGCCCGGGTCCTCCATGCACCCCGACGTTACGCTGTCGCGGGAGCTTGCCGCGGCGCTCATCGACATGTACGTGACCGACAAGGTCAATGAGGTCTACGTCATTTACACCCCGTTTGTCAAGGGCGCGCGCGAGCCGGTCAGTTTCCGGCTGCTGCCGCTGCTGCGGCATGACTTTCAGGATCTGGGACGCGACAAGGCGCCCGAGGAAATGCTTTATGAGCCTTCGGCGGAAGAGGTCTTCGAGCACATGGTGCCGCTGTACTGCTCGTCCATGATCTACGACTTCCTGGTCCAGTCTTCGGCCTCTGAAAACGCCGCCCGCATGGAAGCCATGAAGGCCGCCTCCGACGCCGCGGACGAGATGATCGGGTCGCTTACCGCCGAACTCAACGCCGTGCGCCAACTCTCCATCACGCAGGAGATCACCGAGATCGCCGCCGCCACGCTCCAGCGGGAGGTGCGGGAAAAACCGGCGCAGACATCGGCTGAAAACACGTAAAAAATGGTGTTGGATGACAGGTGATGGATGTTGGATGAAGGAAGGGCTCCGCCCTTACCCGAATTAAAAATGCGCGCTATGCGCGCCGCCGACATCGGCTGAAAACACGTAAAAAATGGTGTTGGATGACAGGTGATGGATGTTGGATGAAGGAAGGGCTCCGCCCTTACCCGAATTAAAAATGCGCGCTATGCGCGCCGCCGACATCCAACATCTCACACCCAACACCCCACACCTTTATAAAGGAACGCTTATGAATCAAAACGCTTATTCCGGAACGATCGTACGCATTTCCGGCTCCGTGCTGGACGTGCGCTTCCCCGTCGGGGAGGAGCCGCCCCTCAACGCCTTGCTCAAGGTGGAGGGGGAAGATAAATACATGGAGGTCTTTTCCCACGAAGGGGAGGGGATCGTCCGCACCGTCGCGCTGGACGCCACCGAGGGCCTGTCCTGCGGGCTGACGGTCGTGACCGACGGCGAGGGCATCAAGGCCCCCGTCGGCCCGAAGATCCTCGGCCGCGTCGTGGACGTGTTGGGGCGTCCCATCGACGGCAAGGGACCTATTGAAGCGATCGACTACTGGCCGATCCACCGCCCGGCGCCGGCGCTTTCCCGCCAACTCCCGACGACCGAACTGCTGGAGACCGGGCTTAAGGTCATCGACCTCATGGTTCCCTACACCAAGGGGTCCAAGATCGGCCTGTTCGGCGGCGCGGGCGTCGGCAAGACCGTGCTGATTATGGAAATGATCCACAACATCGCCATGACCCACGGCGGGTACTCCGTGTTTACGGGGGTCGGCGAGCGCAGCCGCGAGGGCAATGAGCTCATCTCCGACATGAAGCAGAGCGGCGTGCTCGACAAGACCGTTCTGGCGTTCGGACAGATGAACGAGCCGTCCGGCTCCAGAATGCGCGTCGCCATGACCGGGCTTACCATGGCCGAATACCTGCGCGATATGGACATGAACGACGTGCTGCTGTTCATCGACAACATCTACCGTTACGTGCAGGCGGGCAACGAAGTCAGCGCCCTTTTGGGACGCCTGCCCTCCGCCGTCGGCTATCAGCCCACTTTGGCGCAGGAACTCGGCGAACTGCAGGAGCGTATCGCCTCCACCGACCGCGGCAGCGTCACGTCCGTGCAGGCGGTCTACGTCCCGGCGGACGACCTGACCGACCCCGCGCCCGCCGCCATCTTCAGCCATCTGGACGCCACGACCGTTTTGTCCCGCTCCATCGCGGAGCAGGGCATCTATCCCGCCGTCGACCCGCTGGAATCCGCCTCCAAGGCGCTCCGGCCCGAGATCGTCGGGGAAAAACACTACGCCGTCGCCCGCCGCGTACAGGAGGCGCTGCAGCGCTACGGCGAACTCAAGGACATCATCGCCATCCTCGGCATGGAGGAGCTGTCCGCCGAGGACCGGCAGATCGTCTACCGCGCCCGCAAGCTCCAGAAATTCCTTTCCCAGCCCACCTTCGCCGCCAAGGCCTTTACGGGACAGGACGGCGTTTACGTCCGCGTGGAGGACACCGTCGAGGGCTTCCGCAAGATCGTGGACGGCGAAGCCGACGACCTGCCCGAAAACGCCTTCTTTATGGTCGGCACGTTTGAGGACGCCGTCAAAAAGGCCAAAACGCTGTAAGGATCGCTCCATGAATACGGCGGTTTAACGCTGTCTGCTCCGGCAGGGACCTTCCCTTCATCCAACACCCCACACCCAACATCCCACACCTTTTTATGGCGCCGCCCGGCGGCGCGAAAGGAGACTCCCGTGGCTGAACGCTTCCGTATGCGTATCTACACGCCCGAAAAAATGGTTTTTGATAACGAGATCGAAAGTCTGGTCGTACAGGGGCTGGACGGGCAGCTTTGCGTCCAGGCGCACCACATGCCCGCCGTGTTCGCGCTGGATACCGGTTTTATCCGCGCGCGCGACGGGGAAGAGACCAGGCAGTTTGCCGCGACCGAGGGCTTTGTGGACGTGGACTACAACCGCGCTTACATCTTTGTCGACGCCTGTGTGGAATCGGACGGCGCCGAGCAGGCGGAAGCCGAACTCACGCGTCTGAAGGCGCGGGAGCGCAGTTCCGTGCGCGAGCACAAACGAAGCGCCATCACGCTTGCGCGTACGCTGTCGGAACTCAGCCGCAAGGACAAAAAACGACGCGGGCCGGAGTTTTGACTTCTTTTTACAATTTCCGAATGTTTTGGAGCGGAACTGTCGTTTTCCCGCTCTTTTTTCTTTTCTTTCTTCCGCACTGTTCCCTTTTTCGTCGAAAAATGAAAAACAGGTTGACGAAAGACGGGATTTCTTTTATAATAAAACTGATAGTACAATACCCGGACGGACCGGGGAGGAGAGCCCATGAGTAAGACCAAACGCAGAATGACGAAATCCAACCGCAGACAGATCGCGCTGCTTGTTTTCCTGTTGATCCTGGTTTCGGCGGCGATCGTTCTGTTTCTGAAATTCCGTGCCGATAACGTTGACGAGGCAGCCGGAAAATCCGGCTCGTCGGGACTCATCACCGCGCACAACGGCGGCGACGGCGTGGAAGAGGCCGAGACGGAGCCCGACATCCCGTATTATTCGCCGCAAAAGATCACCCACGCCGAAGCGGAAGACCTGTTCCGTGCCGCAAACGGCTTTTTTGTCAAATGGATCCTGCAGGGGCCGCAGCTTGACGACGGCAGCGGATACGAAAACCGTGTGGTCGAGGACGCGTTTTTGCCGGTGACCGAAGCGGGTTTTTCGTCCATTGACGCCATCAAGCGCGCCAGCGCCGCCTATTTCGGCTCCGGCGCCTTTGACAAGCGCATCGACTGGCTCTATCTGGAACACGACGGCAAACTCTATGCCCGCATGGACCCCGAAGGCGAAGGGGAGACCGGCGCGTCCCCGGCGCTCGGCCCCGACGACGAGACCGCCTACGGCTATTTCTTCCAGATCACGGACCGCGACCGTACCGGCTGGGTGACCGTCCGGGTGACGGTGTATACGGACGAAGAGATGGAAGACAGCGTCACCGTCACCAATACCGTCAAACTTGTACGCGGCTTCCCGCCCTTTGACGACGGCTTCAACGCCATCGTCGGATATGCCGGCGCCGGGATCGCGGACGACGGCGCCGCTATTGAGATCGAAACGGAAACGGAGCCCGAAACCGAGTCGGAGACCGCGTCGGAAGAAACGGAATCCGACGGGGAATAACAAACGCCGCCGGTCGGCACGCTGCATCAACGCAGGAAGCAGATTTTACGATCTGCTTCTTTTTTTCTTGCCATTCCTGTATATTTATGCTACAATCATTCCGTAGCCGATCCAATCGAGGGAGGAGAAGCCATGAAACTCAACCGGGACAAATTGCGCCTATGCGCCGTCTACGGCGGCGTCGGCGCGTCGGGCGCGTGGTGGGCGCAGTACGCCGGCGGCTGGACCGAGCCGGACCCCGCGTCCGGCATGCCAAAGCGCGAGCGCATCGCCGAGCTGCTTTTTTCCAAGGAAAAGGGCATCGGTCTGGACATCTACCGCTATAACCTCGGCGGCGGCTCCGCCGAAAGCGGAAAGGGGACCTACGTCGACCGGTGGAGAAGAGCGGAGGCTTTTTTGGCGCCGGACGGCTCCATGGACTTTACGCGCGACAAAAACGCCGTCGACATGCTGCGTCTGGCGGTGCGTTACGGCGCGTCGGAAGTGGTGTTCTTCGTCAATTCCCCGCCGGAGGCCTATACCAAAAACGGCATGGCGCAGCTTGGAAAATACCAAATACTGCGCACCAATCTCGCAAGAAAGCGGATACCGGATTTCGTGAACTACTGCCTTGACGCCGTGGAGCATTTTCAAAAAGAGGGGATCGACGTCAAATACCTCTCTCCGGTCAACGAGCCGCTGTGGCTCTGGAACGGCGGGCAGGAGGGCTGCCATTACTCGCCCCGGCAGGTCCTGCGGGTCCTGAAAGCCTTTGCCGCCGAAATCGACCGCCGGAGGCTGACAGGGCTTCGCCTTGCCGCCGCCGAAAACGGGGACATCCGCTGGTTCAATAAAGCCTACACCCGCGCGTGCATGAAGGACCCCGCCGTGCGCAAAAAGCTGGACGGCGTGGACGTGCACGCCTACTGCATCCCGCAGCCGTTCCTTCCGGCGTTTCTCAATGACCGCGTTTCGTTCTTGCGGCGCTTCCGGCGGTATCTCGACCGCCGCTTTCCCGGCGTTCCCGTGCAGACCAGCGAATGGACGCACATGCGGGGCGGGCGCGACGCCGGCATGGACTCGGCGCTTGAAACGGCAAAGGTCATGTGGGAGGACTTTTCGATCCTGAACGTCACAAAATTCAGCCACTGGCTGGCGTGCTCCCATTACGATTACTGCGACGGCCTGTTGTACCTCGACCCCGACGCGCATACCTTTACGCCCACCAAGCGCTTTTACGTGACCGGGCAGTTTTCCAAATACGTCCCGCTCGGCGCAAGGCGGTTCGAGGTCTCTTCCTCGTCCGACGCCGTCCGGTGCCTCGGCTTTCTGAAGGACGGAAAGGAAACGCTGATCCTCATAAACCTCGGGGCGGGGGAGGAGACCTTTTCTTCGCCCTTCGACGGCCTTCTCGCCCTTACGGATGAAGCGCGCTCCATGGAGGAGTCCGCCGTCGGCAGGGGGCAGACCGTCGTTCTGCCGCCGAGGAGCGTCCTGACGATGAAGGAGGGAGCCGTATGCTGACCAAGGCCAGAGACCTGCTTACAAACGTGCGGTCGCACTGGACGCAGCCGGCCGAGGGGCGCTATATGCCCTTCAGGGAGATATTTTCGCTGTCCTTCGGCGGCATCGGCGTCCGGATGATCGTCTACTGCATCGGGCAGATGATCCTGTCCGCCAACAACGCGCTCATCGGCAACACCATCGGCATCCCGCCGAAAACGCTTTACGTGCTGTATCTTCTCAGCGTCCTGTCCTCGTTCCCGCTCACCGGCCTTCGCGCCCGCATGATCGACAACGCCAGAAGCATGCGCGGCAAGTACCGGCCCTTCCTTCTGACCATGGGTGTGCCGACCGTTATCCTCGGCGCGCTGTTCACCTGGATGCCCTACGGCAAAATGGACCTGACCGGCAAATGCGTCACGGTGCTGGTCTTCAATATCGGCTTCCAGTTCTTCTACAATTTCTTCAACGACTCCTACGAGTCGCTCATAAACGTCCTGTCCCCGAACTCCATCGAGCGCTCGGACGTTCTGTCTGTCCGCAGCGTCGTGGAAAACCTCTCGCCTTCGATCATCAACATCGTTTTTCCGCTGCTTGCAAAGGCCGTGACCGGGGAGGACACCCTGTTCGATCTGCGGATCTACCGCATCCTGTTCCCGCCGATGCTGCTGCTCGGCTTTGTCATCTCCCTGCCGGTCTATTTCGGCACCAAAGAAAAGATCGTGCGCGCAAAGTCCCACGTCGTCGGCGTCGACTTTTTTGACGCGCTTCGCGCCGTCGCCCGCAACAAGTACTTCTGGATCATTTCGCTCGCCGGGTGGCTCGGCTTTTTGGAGGGCGCCTTCAACGAGATCTTGCGCTGGATGTACAACTACCAGGGCGCCGCGACCGCCGGGCAGTACGCCGTCATCACCGCCATTGCCGGCAACGCCTCGTTCTGGCCGAACCTCGTCGCGCCGTTCCTCATCCGGCGGTACGGAAAAAAGAAGATCCTCATCGGCACCAATCTGCTCAACATCGCCTTCATCGCCTGTATGCTGCCGGCGGTGCGTCTGACGGGCACGCCTTCCGCCATCTGGATTTTGCTGTTTATCACCTTTATCAACCAGTTCATCTCGTCCCTCGGACATCTGCTGACGCCCAGCGTCAACGCCGACATCCGCGACTACCAGCAGTACGTCGGCGGCGAGCGCATCGACGGCATGTTCGCCGCGGTCGGGCTCATCGGCAGCCTCATCTCCATGGGCACGGGCTACGTCCTGCCCGCGATCTACGAGCGGGTCGGGCTCAACGAGACCGTGGCCGTCTCCCTCGGCTACAGCGCCGAAAACGTTTACGACGTCCTGTATGACCGCGGGTATTTCATCAGCATCTGTTCGGTCCTGATCGTGTCGTCCATCGTCGGCGCGGCGCTCAACGTCCTTCCGTATTTCTTCTACGACCTGTCCGAAGCGCGGCAGCGCGCCATGGTGCGGATCTTGCGTCTGCGCGCCGCCGCTGAGGATCATGCCGCCGGTACGGCGGAGGATGACGTCCTGGAGGCCGTCGAAACCGATCTCCGCGCGGCGGAAGAAGTCCTTACTTTTCCGGAGCCGACGGACGCCAAAGACAGACGCAAATGGGAGGACCGCCATCGGGAGGCAGCCCTCGTTCTTGCGGAACTCCGCTTTTTTGAAAGCGAACCCGGACGCCGGGTCCTCATGCAAAGCAGCGCCATCCTGCAGGCGGGTCCCGCCGGATCTCTGTCCCTCTCCTATCCCACGAAAAGGGAAGTCCGCGCCATGCCGAACCGCACGCCCGAGGAGCGTGAAGCGCGGCAGTTCCTTTTGAAGCTCCTTTCCGACGTCGCGGCGGCAAAGCGCGCCGTCGGGCGCTATTACCCGGACGGGCTGACGCCGTTTGACGAGGACGCCCTGCATACGGCGTTTGAGGAGCGCGACCGGTTGGAGGTGCGCGTAAACGCCCTGCTGACCGCCTTAAAGACCGCCGATACCGAAGGAGACAAAACGGAAAAAGCCCGGCTGAAGGCCGAGCTTGCCGCCGTTCGTATAGAAAAAAGGAGCGCCGAGGCGGCGGTGTCCGCGCTTTCAAAGGTCT
>CAMVBD010000042.1 GCA_947165615.1 uncultured Clostridia bacterium
CACAGGAGACGATCCCCGCCAAGGGACATACCGCCGAAAAGACCGCCGCCCCCATGGGCTTCCTTCCACGCGGCGTCCTCCCGGATCTGAACGCCCTCCGAAAAAACGAAACTGAAAGAAACGAAGGGCATGGGCAGCGCCGCGTTGTTTTGGACACGAAAGCGAAGCGTTACGATCTCGTCCGGTTCGGCAAGATCCATATCGGCGGAACAGTCCCATGTGATACGGAAGGGGTCAAGTTTCAGGCTCAGGATCTCCGCGACGGCAACGAAAACGATGACCGTGACCACGATCACGATAAACACGATGAACGGCATGGTCTCACTCCAAGGGGACCGGGATATCATCCAGAACCTGACGGAGATACGCTTCCGGCGACAGGTGGCTCCCGGACATGACGGTCAGCCTGTGCGAAAGCACCGGAACGACGTTCTCCTTGACGTCCTCCGGGATGACATAACTTCTCCCTTCCATGGCGGCGGTGATCTGCGCGGCCTTGAAAAGCGCCAGCGAACCGCGCGTGCTGACGCCGCAGGCCAGACGTTTGCTGTTCCGGGTCTCGGTGATGATGTTCATGAGATAATCGGCAACCGGCTCGCTGACCTCCACTTCCCGGTAAGTGCTACGAAGGAGCGCGAGCTCCTCCTTTGTGATTACAGGCTGAAGTCCGGCGAGGATCTCCTTGGTATCCGGGCGGCGAAGCACCTGCTTCTCCTGCTCCGGCGTCATATAGCCGAGCGAGAGCTTCATAAAAAAGCGGTCAAGCTGCGCCTCGGGCAGCGGGAAGGTGCCGTAGGATTCGATCGGGTTCTGCGTGGCCATGACGATATAAGGCTCTTCCAACGGATAGGTCTCGCCGTCGATGGTGATCTGACGCTCCTCCATGACCTCCAGCAGCGCGGACTGACTGCGGTGCACGGCGCGGTTGATCTCATCCGCCAGCACAACGTTTGCGAACAGCGGACCGGGACGGAACTCGAACGCGCCCTCCTTCTGATTATAAAAATGAATGCCCGTCAGGTCCGAGGGCAGCACGTCCGGCGTAAACTGAATTCGCTTGAACGAGCCGCCGATGCAGCGCGCGAAAGCCCGAAGGAGCATCGTTTTGCCGGTGCCCGGCAGATCCTCCAGCAGAACGTGGCCGGAAGCGATGAGGCAGACGCCGATCCGCCGGATCGCCTCCTCCTTTCCGACGATGACTTTGCCGCAGTTTTCCTGCAGACGGTTCCGATAGGATACAAAAAGATCCGTATTCATAGATTTCTCTCCTGTTGAAAAGATTTCGCGATTAAACATTTGATAATTATATACAGTATATAATGCGAATACAATAAACACAAGAATTATTTTTTGAAATCAATGAATAATTATAATATAAAGAATAAAAAAGGCCGCGTCGGCGGCCGATTTGACAGGACGGGCTCAATCCCGGGCTGGGGCCAGTTCCGCGCGCAGGGACATGAGGAGTCTGCCCTGCAGGTTCCGACCGGGAAAGGCGGCGGGCGGCGTGGAAGCAGCCTGCGCGGCGTCGAGCCCGATACCCCAGACTTTGTCATAGGGGTTGGCCTCCGCCAGAACGGCGTCGCCGGTCGCAAGGAGTGCGGCAAGAAGAGCGGGATTCTGGAGAAATTTTGCGCGGTTTGCCTGCTTCATGACCTCGTACCGTTCGGCGTCCCAGACGGCGGGATCAAAATGTTGGACCTGTCTGCCAAGGGCCTTATATTCCCCCGGATCGGTCGCAGCCATGATAAGCGCGTACCGGGCGCTGTCTCCGAAGCGCTTTGCCTTCTGCGCCATAAAATACTGCTCCGTGTCCCGGTAGGTCACGTTTTCGACGGTAAACGGCGCAGGATACCAGTTGCTGAGATAGCCGTTCAGGTCGTTCTCATGAAAAAAGAAAAGATAGTTTTTCATTTTGCGCCTCCGTTTATTTACTCGGCTCCGCCGTCTGCCGTTCGATCCAAGCCATTAAAAAATCCACGATCCTCGTTTGCAGATCGTCCGACAGTTCGACGCCGACGGGGATGCGGTACCATTTGTTGAGACACCCCCGGCAGCAGCAGGCAGTCGCGTGCATGGCTTTGAATACGGGATGCCCGCGCATGGGCGTCTGTTTGCCGTCATTTTTGGGATGGGCGGGCGCGAGCTTTTGCCGCACAAAATCCTCGGCATGCCGCCGGATCGTTTCCATGCCCTTCTGCTCTATATAGACCTTATCCTCCGACGTCAGACTAAAAGACGAACGGAATTTCGATCCGGCAAGCCTTTTAAATGCTTCTTCTTTGGTTTGCATGTGTTTTCGTCTTCTGTATTTCAGGTCGCCAAAGCGTTGGCGTTGACGGCGTCGATGACCTTTCGGATGGCAGCCCACACGGAAAGATCGGTAAAGACCTCCACAATGCTGCCGCGGTCGGTAAACGGAGGCTCACGCAGCACAGAAAGATCCTTCATCATGCCGTTACGCACAATGTATTCCACGATCTGATTCACAAAATAGATCTGGCGGCTGTCGAGGCTGACGTCGTTCAGGAATTCGGAAAACGCCGCCTTTGCCGCGTTCATATCCATGCCGACGATCTCCCTGACGAATTCGCCGAGCGGCTTTTCGCCGTATTCGCGCTCGTAATCTGCCTTTGTGCCGACGTCGCTCCAAAGAATGGCTTCGAGTTCCTTCACGTCCTGCGCCGTCAGGGGGACGTTTTGCCGGAGTTTTCGGATGACGGCATGGTCCTGATGCTGACGGACGTAATATTCGGCCTTTGCCTTATAGTCCTTCATATCGTCGTTTTCGAGTTCCGAGCCGTTCCAGTCAACGGATAGGATCTCATCGGCGAAATCGGTGTCGTAGATCAGTTTATTTGTGGGAATGTATTTCATCAGTTCGCGCAGGCGGATGCGGACGTCTTCCAGCGCGGGGACGTCGGCGGTGTCCACGAAATCGGTGTGCAGGATCTTTTCGATGAGTTCCTTTTGCGCGATAATTTCCGGGATATTCGCCACGCCCGCAACGGCCTCGACTTTTCGCAGCAGATCGCCGCGGTGACGACCGAAGCCTTTTCCCGCCAGACGGGCAAGTTCCATGGCGTAAATCAGCGCATCAAAACGGACGGCCTTTGCGTCGTCCCCGTCCGGTTGGATCAGAGGCGAAAGCTCCTGACCGACCAAAAGCGTGTCCTCATAGGTCAACACGCTGTAATTCGCCGGATCGGAGTAGAGTTCCACATATTTCAGATGCTGACGGACGGCAAAGTTTTCCCGGTTGAGTTCGCGCGCCTTGCCCACCATATAGTCCACAAGAGATTTGCGGAAGTCCATGAGTTCCGGCGTCTGAAAAGCGAGATCCTGCAGTTTAAAAGCGATCTCAAATTTCAGTTGGAAGACCGCTCCCTGCAGCGCGATCAGATTGGCGGTGGGCTTGCCGTTGTTCATACGGAAAAACTCAAAATTTCCGCAGAAATCGAAAATATAAAACTTCTCCTTGTCCGCGCCGTCGAGAAGACCGGCGCACAAACGCGTGCCGCGCCCGATCATCTGCCAAAACTTAGCCTTGCTCATCACCTTTTTGAAAAAGACAAGGTTCAGGACCTCCGGCACGTCGATGCCGGTATCGAGCATATCGACGGAAATGGCGATCTGCGGCAGTTTTTGCGGATCGGAGAATTCATCGATTGCGCTTTGGGAGTAATTGATGTAATTGTCGATCACCATGGCAAATCCCGGTAGATGCGGATATTCCTGATTGAAGATCTCATAAATGCGCTCGGCGTGCGTGTGGTTTTTGGCAAAGATGATCGTTTTACCGAGTTTTTGTCCGTACTCGATCTTCAGACCGTTCGTCATCAGGATATGGAGCACCTGTTTGATGGTATCTTCATTGAAGATCCACTCATTGAGAGCGGACGAGCCGATGCGATCGGGGACTTCTCCGTCCTCTTTTTCGAACGTCGCTTCATATTCAGCCTTTTCTTCTTCCGAAAGTTCATCATAAACGATGCCCTCCTGCAGAAATTTGAGGCTGGTCTCCACACTCATAAAGTCCACGAGAAAGCCATCCTTTACCGCCTGCGAGAGTTCATAGGCATAGGTGGGAACGCCGTTTTGCAGATCAAAGACTTCATATGTATTTTTTTCGATCTCGTCTTTCGGGGTGGCGGTGAGACCGACGAGCGGCGCGTCAAAGTAATTGAAAATATCACGGTACTTGTTGTAAATGGAACGGTGCGCCTCGTCACAGATCACGAGATCGAAATGACCGACTGTGAAGAGTTTGCCCTTTTCATCCTGTACAGCGTCGATGCAGTTCATCATGGTCTGATAGGTGGAAAAGACGCAGTGCGCCGTGCAATTCTCTTTTTCTTCGCAGAGGTTCGTCACGCTCAGATCCGGCAGAAAGTTGACAAAACTACGCTTGGCCTGTGTGACGAGGGAATTACGGTCCGCGAGGAAGAGGATGTTTTTTACCCAGCCGTGCGCGAGAAGAACGTCAACAAGGGAAATGACCGTGCGGGTCTTGCCGGAACCGGTCGCCATAACAAGCAGGGCCTTACGGCGGTGCTTTTCATCCAGCGCCTCGCACACGCTTTTGACGGCTTCTTCCTGATAGTAACGCCCGGCGATGCTCTTGTTGATGACGACGGAGCGAAGGCTTGTCCGCATGGTCATGAGATTGAAGAGTTTTTCGAGGTCGCGCTTGGAATAGACGGCGGCGACTTTGCGCTCGGGATACCACGGGTCTTTCATGCTGGTCTCAAAGCCGTTGCTGAGAAAGACGACCGGGCGGCGGCCGTACTGCTTTTCGAGGAGATCGGCATAAAGTTTAGCCTGCTGGCGCCCTTTGGAGATGTCCACACAGGTGCGCTTGGCTTCAAGCACGGCGAGCGGCCGGCCGTCGTCGCCGTAAAGCACGTAATCGGCAAAGCCGACTTCGCTTTTGTTCGGCATGCCGGGGAGTTCTACTTCGTTGAGCCAGTCCTTGCCTTCCGTCCAGCCGGCGTCCTGCAGCATAAAGTCGATGTAGATCTTGCGGGTCTTGAATTCGGACAGTTCAAGGGGTTTGGGGACATAGGTCTGCTGCTGCTCGGAGCGGCGGGCGGTGAGTTCGGCTTTGAGGGACTTGTTTTCTTCAATAAGGGCCTTGAGGTCGATCTGCTGATCGGGGACAAAGGCGAGCGCTTCCTCCGGCGTAAGGGTGAGAAGGGACGGGTCGAACTGCGGCTGGATATAGTTGTTCCCGTAACAATACGCCACGAAATCCATGAAATAAAACAGGTTTTCGAGACACAGTTCCGCCTGCTCTTCGGTGATCTTTTTGCCGCCGTGCGCGGCGGAGTTGCCGAGTTTGCGGATGTACTCCATGCGCTTATACACGTCGTTCTCCACGATCTCCCGGAATTCCTCGGTGTTCATCAAGGCGATCAGCGTGTCCTGATAGGGCATGTGCAGGTCGCGGTCCACGGAATACATCCACTTGACCGCGAATTCCATCGCCCGGCGGCACGAAATGACGCATGAGGAAATATCAATATGCAACAGCTTTTCCGCCGTCACCGCCACCTCGGCAAAAGAGGAAAAACCGGGATCGGATAGAAGAAAATCAAAGTTGGTCATGATGGTACCTCAGATTTGTTTTTTCAATAAAAGGGGAAATTAGCCAAAATATTGCTGCATCAGGCTGTCGAATAACAATTGGACTTCATCAAGGGCTTTCTGGACGGCGGATTTCGATTTGTCGACTTGATGTACGAATCCCTCAAAATCATCTTGTAATGCCCGTGAAGGTACAGGAAGCGAAATATTCCTAAATTTCTCAGAAGAGACATTAAACATCGATCCACTTGTCCCTGTTGACTGCGCTGAGAATTTTTTTCTTATGGATTCTGAGCTCAGCACATATTTTGCATAATAAACATTAAGCTCGTTTGTAAAGAGCACTCTCCATAGTTTATCTGGCAATAGCAGATCCGGATAATCATGTTCTATGATTGCTGTTGCACCAACCAACTCCCTTGTATTAGCTCTGCTAAAGAGAAGATCTCCCTTTTGCGGAAATACATACTTTTTGATTTCAATATCAATAGGTAGTGCCTTATGTTCTTCTGGCTTAAAGAAGCCATGAGTCACTGCACTTACTTTTAATACAGCTTTTTCATCATCATTTTTCTGACGAGCTTCTCCATTTGCACTCCACCCAGCAATAATATCAGTGACTAAATCATCAAGTTTTTTCACCGGATAGCCATTACAGTTCGTTTCTGGATCGCCAAACATCTCGACAAATCGGGCTTTGATGAGGTCGTCAAACCATTCCAATTCTTTTTTTCTCAAGCATAAGATGTTATTGATCTGATCTAATTGATGAACAATCTCCCTTTGAGTAGAAAGGCTTGGGAATGCATGCTCGCGTTTTAACGAATCCTTGACCTTTACAAACGGTTGCGCGGTACCACCCTTTATCCACCAACTCTCATTATTGAGCATATACCAGCAATAATCCCTATCAGCGATACTCTCATCTATAGAAAGAGCGTGAGTATTCGCGCAAACATTCCAGCGTCCATCTGCTTTAAAAGCTTTCCCACAACGCGCTCCAACTGCGCTTACAACAATGCCTTTTTGATCAAATCGATAATCTGGCAACCAAACATCCTGTCCTGAAGCACTAAATGTTGGATACCATCCTTCTATTTTAATCGGAGAGGCAGTATTCTTAATTGCAGCATTTGCCACAGATAAGCTTTTAATTACAGTATCTAATCGCATTTTCTTAGCTCCCCAAATCTCAATTTATTTCTTTCTTCCGTGTACAAACATAATTCATTTTCTGAACAAACATTTTTCGTAGTTCGGCATTATTTGCGTTTTTTAAGTCTAATTCGTACTGCGCGATGTAATCTGAAACAAGCCTCAGGAATTCATTAATGTTTACATATAGATCGTTTTCTTTATATCTAATCGCAGTTCCTTCTGTTGACAGTATTGTATTATTTTGAGTTTGTGCGGAATGAAGAATCCCGCATCGAATGCCTTCATAGAATCTCTCAGCATAAACCTTTTTTGTAAAAACAGTTGGAAACACAGTCATCAAAAACTCAGTATACTCTTTTTTACTACAGTTTTTCGTGTGTTCCAGTCCTTTACGAAACTGAGCCAAGGCTTCAATTAGTAAAGTAAGGATAGCCATTACTGCAAATCCATAGTTGTCGTCTTTCAGTAATTCAATTGCTGGTTCAATAAATCGTCCGTGTATTCTCTCATGAAAAATGATAACTACCATATCCCAGTCATTTTCCGGCGATGATTCGTTCAAACCGATACGAAGGTAATCTTCTTTTCTATAGTTCTTGGAAATATACTTCTCTCCACTTTTTTGCATATAATTGCCCCCCACAAATCCAAATTTACAGTCCCAACAGTTCCCGCAGAGCGTCCATTTCCTTGCCGATCTCCAGTTCCAGCTCGTCCAGCTTCGCCATGATCTCGCTCGTCGGTGGGTATTCCACGGGCTTATATTCCGTCTGCTTATACTTATTGATGCTCAGGTCGTAGTCGTTGGCGACGATCTCGTCCTTGGGCACGAAAAAGGATTTTTCGGTGCGCTGCCGGTCGGCTTCTCCGTCAAGGCTGCGGAACCGAGCGACGATATCGGGGATGTCGTTCTCCGCTACGGGGCTGCGCTTGTCGTCCAGACTGAAGCCGTCCGCCTTCATATCGTAGAACCACACCTTGTCCGTACCGCCGTGGCCGGTTTTGGTGAAGATCAGAATACCGGTGGAAACGCCGGCGTAGGGCTTGAACACGCCGCTGGGCATACTGATCACCGCCTCCAGCCGGTTTTCGTCCACCAGCGCCTTGCGGATGGCCTTGTGCGCCGTGGAGGAACCGAAGAGCACGCCGTCCGGCACGATGCAGGCGCACCGCCCGCCCACACGCAGCATGCGGAGGAACAGCGCAAGGAACAGCAGTTCGGTCTTTTTGGTCTTACAGACCTTTAAGAGATCGGCGGAAACAATGTCATAATCCAAACTGCCCTTGAAGGGGGGATTGGCGAGGATCAAAGAATACTTATCCTGGTCCGGGTTCTGATCGGAAAGGCTGTCGCGGTATTCGATATGGGGGTTGTCGATGCCGTGGGTCATCATGTTCATGGCGCCGATGCGCAGCATGGTGCGGTCCATATCGTAGCCATGGAACATGTGGTTCATGTAGTGGTCTTTGTTTTCACGGTTGAAGAAGACTTCCTGTTTCAGGTTCTCTTTCAGATAATCGCT
>CAMVBD010000043.1 GCA_947165615.1 uncultured Clostridia bacterium
CTGCTCAGTCACGCATCTTTTATCCAGACCAAGGATGTGGTCGAGTTCCTGAAGGTGAGGGAAAACCTAGCGGCAGACCTGCAGGGCCTCAAGGACGCGCAGAATGGCGATCAGCAGGCCGTACAGGCCCTGGGTTGCGGGAAGGACCTGCAAAATCAGGACCTTACCGAACTTGGAGGGATCCTCCGACACGACGCCGGCGGCAGCCTGTCCGACAAGGGACGTGCCTCTGGCGGAGCCCATACCGGGAAGCCCGGCGGCCAGCACCGCGCCGAGAATGATGAAGAAAATAGCGAGCGAGTTTTCCATGATTAAAGTTCCTCCTTGAACCTGTAATACTTTGTTTTTGCCTCAAACGGGACGAAGGCCGTGCCGCCGCCCTCGTAGAATTTGCTGAAGAACTCCACGTACTGGAGCCGGTTCGTATGCACGTAGGCGCCGATGAGGTTGATGGTGAGGTTTGCCGCGTGCCCGAACAAAAAGACGAGAATGAACGCCGGGACCTTGATGATGGGATTGGACGGCAGGGTGCCGAGTTGGTTCATGACCTGTCCGATGACGCCGGTCGCCATGCCCAGCGCCAGCAGTCTTGCATAGGACAGCACGTCGCCGAGGTAGCCTGAAAAGAGGTTATATACGGCGTACAGTCCCCCGCCGAGTTTTCCGACGACGCCCTTGGCGTGCCGTCCGGCGGTCAGGATGACGAGCGCGATCCCGGCGATGAGGATGTAGGTACTGACCTGTCCGAGAGACGTGTGGACCTTCATAAAGAAGCCGTAGAGGGCGTGGCCGAGCGGCATGCGCTCGGGCGGGGCGCCGTCCTGTACGAACAGGCCGAAAAAGATGGGCGCAATGCCGATGACGGTCAGAAACGTCGGGACGGTGTCAAACACGGCGTCGAGCCTGTGCCCGTTTTTGATATCCGTGAAGCCCTTCATGCACACGCCCCAGAACAGATGGGCAAGCCCAAGGATAAAGCACATGATGAGCACGTTCATGGTGTCCGTCACGGCGTCCGTCCAGATGGGCGGCAGGGGATTTATGTCCTTATGGAAGAATTCCCGCGCGATGACGGCGGGCGCGTCCCCGAACCAGGAGCCGTACATGGCACCCCAGAACACGGTGGACAGGCCGCAGAAGAAGTACATTTTGACGTTGTTCTTCATGCGCGGCTCAAGGTTTTTCTTAAAGAGCCACACGCCGCCGGTCGCAAGGGCGATAAGCAGTCCGTAGCCCGCGTCCGAGAGCATCATGCCGAAGAACAGGTAATAGAAGAACGCCATGAAGGACGTGGGGTCAATGTCCGTCCTCGACGGCAGGGAGTACATGCCGGTAATGTTTTGCAGCGGCGCCGAGAAGAAGCCGTTTTTGAGGATGACGGGCACGTCCTCGTCCTCCCCGGGCTCCTCGATCTCGACGGCGGCGTCAAAGCGTTTTTCCGCCTGCTTTTTGATGCGCTCGGCGTCCTTTTCCTCCGAAAAGCCCGTCAGGACGAAGACCCGCTCGGTCTGCCCCGCGAGGACGCAGGCGTCCGTCTGCCCGAGGGCGGCCTGCAAAAAGTCCGCGGCAAAGCGCAGGTTTTCGCGCTCGGCGGCAAAGCCCTCGATCTTTTTGGACAGCGCCTCTTGCTCGGTTTCGGTCTCCCGGAGCTGCGTCTTCAGCGTCTTGGCGTCGGCGCGGTAGCTTTCGCCCACCATCGTCGGCGCGGTCAGAAAGCCGAAGTTTTTAAGGCTGGTCTCCACCTCTTCGGCGTCGTCCTTCAGGCAGTAGACCGAAAAGACGGTCGGACGGTTTTCCGGCGCGTCGGCGTCCTCCCCGGTTTCGTAAATCTCGGCCTCCACGGCCTCGATCTCGGGAAAGTCCTTTGCGACGGCGCCGAGGATGTCGGCTTTGGTGACGGGCCGGCGGATGAGGCCGGTCAGCACCCCGACGCGGGAGAGGTTTGCCGCCTCCGGCGTGACGTCAAGCCAAGGGGACAACTGCTCAAGTTTCGTCGTCAGGCGTGTTTTTCGGACGGCAAGGTCCGCCTCGGCGTCCAGCTTTGCCAGCAGCGCTTTGGCGGCGTCGACAGCCTTTTCAGCTCGGTCCCGCTCCCCGAAAAAGGCGGCCTCGTCGATCTCGGCGCGCGGCTCGAGCATGGACAGCAGTCCTTTTTTTTCGGGCGCCCGCGTATCGAGTTCCGTCAGCGCCCGGTTGACCGCCGACAGGTCTTCTTTCAGCCGGGAGACGGTCTCCTCGGCGTTGTCCGGCGGCGGGGACAGGGTCGTTTCGCGGCGGATCTCCATGGTGCCCTTTGCCTGCAAAAAGCGGAGGACGTCCTCCTTTTCCCGCAGGGGCACGGCGATGCGCACCGCCTTAACGTGTTGTTTTGCCAACGATCACGACCCCCTTTGCGCGAGTTCCAAAAGATAGAGCGCGGTCTGCCGGACGGCGGTCTGCCGCTTTTCGGCGGTCTCGTCGAACAGCGCCTGCCTTTTTCGGCGGTTGTCTTCCTCCCCGTCGGCGATCATCAGTTCCGCCTTTTTTTCGGCCTCCGCCAAAATCGTTTTTTCTTTATCCCGGACAAAGGTCGCTTCGTCGCCGCGCATGGCTTCCACGCGCCGGCCCGCCTCCTCCAGAATGTCGGCGGCCTTTTGCTTTGCCGCCTGCTTTTTTTCGTCGCAGAGCCGTTCGGTCTCGGCGATGGTCTGCATCATCTGAGACGCCATAGTCTCACCTCACTGCATGCTTCACACGGCCTTGCGGCCGTTTTTATCAGTATACCATATCAAAACGACTCGCGTCAAGGAATTTCGGACAATTATGACGAACTCTTTGTCGGTTTTTTAACGTTTTGTTTCAAACAGAACAGGCATTCCGACAAAACGCCGAAAGCAAAAACAAAATGCCGCCCGAAACTTCCTTGCGAAGCGCGTCAACGGGCGGCGAGGACGACGGTCACGCTATCGCGGTCCAAGAGGGACCTGAGCCCTTCGTCGTCAAGGTCTGTTATGTGCCCGAGTTTTGTGTAGGACCAGGTGTTGGAGCCGAAAAACACGACGAGCTGGTTTCCGCTGTACAGGACGAGATCCCCGGGCGAGGTCGTCATGCGCGTATCGCTTGCCGGCAGGCGCGTCCCGAGAGGGCCGACCTGCTCGAAGCCGCCGTAGGCGGAAAGCGCGACGGTCAGAGGCCCTGCCGCGCAAAGATCCCGAAGAGCCTCCACCGCGGCGTTTTGTTCCCACTTTACGGACACGGGCGTCCCGTCGACCGTCATTTGCAGATTCATATCGCGTTCCTCCTTTGGCTCCGTTCGTTCGTTTTCGGACGGCGTCTCCTCCGTCCCGGCCGGGACCGGTTGCCCGGCTTGCGTAGCCGAAGGCTCCGCACGGGATTCCGGCGCGGCGGGCGGAACCCCGCAGGCGGTCAGAATCACAAAAGCACAGAGAAGGGCGGCGGCAAAGATTTTTTTCGTCATACTTCTTTCCTTTTCTTAAGGGAAACCGCCCGGTCGGAAAACGGCCGGGCAAGTTTTTTTTGATTGGCTGAAGGCGCTCAGCGGTCGGGCGTCAGCAGGGTGACGATGCCCATAACGGCGGAGATGACGGCGTCCAGCGGATCCTTTGCGTGCACGCGGGGCTCGCCGCAGGCGTCCTCGAACAGGTCGCCGGGCAGACGGGCGGACATGGCGAAGGGACGGTCCACGCCGAGGGCGAACAGGGCGATGGCGGCGATGTCGCGGTCGCGGGTGATCTTGTCAAGTTTTCCGCCCGGCACGACGGTCTTGCCGGCGGCGGCGATGGTGGTAAAGGACTCGCGCTTGGAGAATCTGCCGTGGCCGCCCGCGATGGTGTGGCCGTGGTCGGCGGTGACGATGAACAGGCCGTCGTCCATCAGGCCGTTGCGCTCAAGAGCGTCGTAAATGCGGCCGATATAGCCGTCCGCCTCATGGATGGCGTTGTAGTACTCTTCGGATTCGCTGCCGTGGGCGTGGCCGGCGGCGTCCACGCCGTCGATCTGCACGAAGAACAGCGCCGGGGCGTTGCCCGCGTCAAAATACGCGCAGATGTCGTCCGTCAGGGCGTCGTCGTTGCCGTTCTGATGCTCGGTGACGCCGACGTCCGTCTCGATGATACCGAAGTTGACGTTGCCCCAGTTGACGAAAGAGGCAAGTTCGGCGTCGGGCATGGCCCGTCTGACGACGGTAAAGATGGTCGGGTAGCGGGTGGAACTGTCGCGCTGCTCCTCGCCGGAATTGCCGTTGTGGATCCAGTGCTTATAATAGGACACGCCGGTCAGCATGGACGCCCAGTTGGGGCCGGAGTCGGACGGCACCTCGGTGCGCACGTGCGAATTGATGGCGCCGTTTGCGAAAATCCGGTCGTAGTTCGGCGTATCCGCGCGCTCAAAGAAACTGCCGGCGCCGTCGATGCCGATGATAAAGACGTGCTTGTAGGCGCCGAAAGAGGCGCTTTTGTGCTGGGGGTTGAGGTCGATGGACGGAGTCTCGGCAAACGCCGGGACCGCCGAAAGGAGCAGAAGCGCGAATGCGAGCAGAACGGAAACTGTTTTTTTCATGGGGGCCCTCCTTTGAACGATTGCGGGGTTATTTGAGGATGTCCTTATTGGAGACGATAAAGGTCATGCGTTCCCAAAGCGTGGGGCCGCCGTGACCGCCGCCGTTGCCGCCGTGGTCGGTGGTGATGAGGATGAGCCAGTCCTCGGAGTCGTAGGTCTTTCTGGCCTTGATGGCGTCGATGATGTCCTTGCCGGTCGACTCGGCGTCGCGGAACGCGGAGACGTACTTGGGATTTGTCGGCGTAAAGCCGGTGTCGTGTCCCTGATGGTCGGTGTATTCAAGGGTGGAGAAAATGAAATCGGAGCAGTCTTCCTTTTTCAGATCCGAAAGGATGTTGCATTTTGTGCCGGGATCAAAGAACGCGCGGCAGAATTTCGCGTTGACGCCGTTTTGTTTGGCGTACTGCTTTTCGCCGTAGTAAGTGGCGTTTTTGCGGCTGAAGTGCCCGTCCCATGAAACGTAGAACGCGCTCTTGTCCACAATGCCGTCCTCCACGAGCGAAAGGATCAGCGTTTTGGGCTCGATCTCCTTGACGATGTCGTTGTCGGTGATCCCGTGCTTGTCGGCGAGGACGCCGGTCAGCATACTGCACCAGCCGGGCGCGGTGGAGGTCGCCTGCGTGACGGATTCGGGAGACTCGCTGTAAGGCACGCCGCCGGCATAGGTAAAGATGGCGTGCCCGCCGTCCTCCAGCAGCGTGTTGATCGCGCTCTTTTTCGCGGTGGGAAGCAGCTGGAACAGGTCCACGCGGCAGCCGTCGTAGCCGATGACGATGGCCTTTTTGACGGTCTTGCCCTCGGGCAGCGGGGACTCGAAATGCGCCTTGATCATGTTATAGACCTCGGTCTGCGGCAGAGCCTCCTGCCAGGTATTGTCCATGGGCTTGCCTTCCAGGTCCTCGAGGATCTCGGTAAAGTCCTTTTCCGGCACGGCGTCGTCGCCCTCGGCAAGCCACTTGCTGGGATGATAGGTCAGATTGTACCAGACGTATCCGCCGACAATGCCGCCGATGAGAAGAACGCAGCAAATGGGGATCAGGATCTTTAAGAGACGTTTTTTCATCTGAATCAGACTCCTTTCTTTTTCAGCATAGCACTCTATGTCCAACAAATGTCCAACAAAATCAGGCGGCAAAGAAAAAAAATAATAGGCAAAAAGACGAAAAACAAGAAACGCGGTTTACCGTACGACCTTGACGTCGGGGCGGTACTGCCGCAGGTACGAAAGCACGCGGGTCGAAAAGGGCTTCGGCACGCTGAGGATATAGTCCAGCGGCTGGGCCATTACAAAGCAGACGCCGTTTGAAAGCACCCGCACAAAGGCGACGTCCTTCCACTCGGTGCGCACGGTGTTGTTTTCCTTTTGCAGCGTGACGCCGGTCTCGTCCAGCGTGAGCGAGGACGGCTTGTACGCCTTTTGCATTTGGCGCAGATTTTTTTTCAGCGTAAAAAAGAGCAGGAGTTCCGCGAGGATCAGAACGCCCCAGACGACGGCGACGGCGACAAAGGCGGGCGACTGTCTGAGAGGCGGCGTCAAAAGGAACACGGCGAGCACGACGACGCCGAGCCCCGCGAACAGAAGGCACCGGAGGAACCGGTCGCCGATCCGGCAGTCCGGCTTTTTGAGAATGCGGCGGTACTGCGCCGAAAAACTGACGAGTTCCCGGTAGTACGCTTCGGGCCCCGGTTCATTTATCTGAATGGTCATATCAAAACTCCTTTTGTTGTGCAGCCGGCGCTTTGCCGGTCCGGTCGTTTTCATTATAGCCGTCGAGCGGGGCGGTGTCAAGACGGGTCGTCTCCCTTCCGGACGGGAAAAAAGGCGAAAAAAAACCGGAAAATGCGTCTTGCCAAGCGTGTCCGATTTTGCTAAAATGAAAAAAAATACCCGATTCCGGTCCGGTTTTCCGGGCACAGGAGGACAAACGCATGAACATGCACACCGTACGCAAAACTTTTACAGCTCTGCTGCTCGCGGCGCTTTTGTGCGCGGGGCTTTTGGGCGGCGCGGGGCGTCTTTTTTGGGCAAACGCCGCCGCCCCGTTGACCGGTTACGTGTACGAGGCCGTAAGGACCAACCGGATCGAAGGCGCGATCGTGACCCTTTACCGGGAGACCGGAGACGGCGGGCGCACGGTTCTTTCCTCTGTCCGAACGGACGGCGACGGCGCGTTTTCCTTCGGCGCGGCGGCCGGGGACCTCGGCGTCTGGGTCGAGCATCCGGGCTGCAGACCGGCGTACGTTTCGGTCTCGGGGAGCGGGACCCTTCCCGTCCCCCTTGTTACGACCGGGGCGCCGGAACTTTTGCAGGTGCTTGTGAAAAACGACTACCTGACGCTGGTCTTTTCGCAGTACATGGACCCCGACACGGTAAACGGGGACACGCTGGTCTTTTACAAAAACGGCACGCCCCTGTACGGCGACGTCTGGCCGTCGGACAGCGAGATCGCAGCCCCGGGGTCTTATCAGTACTACGCGACCTCGTTCAATTTCGAGACCAAACGGGACATTACGGAGGTCACGTCCGTCACGGTGCAGGACGTCCGAAACTACGCCGGGATCGCTTTGAGCGGGACGCGCTCCGTCGGGGCCTCCGCGTTCGTCCCCGCAAAATTCTATCATCCCGGAGATTTGGACGGCGACGGGGCGCTTACGGCAGGCGACGCGCGGCTGGCGCTGCGCACGTCCGTGGGCCTGCCGGCCGAGGGCGCGGATCTGACGCCCGGCTCCGCCTCCTTTTTGCAGGCCGACCGCAACAAAAACGGCGAGATCGACGCCGCCGACGCCCGGACCCTCCTGCGAGCGGCGGTGGGACTGGAGTCCCTTTACACGAATTCCCCGCTTGTCACGTACACAAACCTCAGCGAAAACCGCGATCCCCGCATTTCCCCCATCGACCGCATCACCATCCACCACATGTCCGAGATCCAGACGGCAAAGGAGTGCTGCGACTACTTTCAGGGCGGCGACCGGGAGGTATCCGCCAACTACTGCATCGGCTGGGACGGGAGCGTGGGGCTGAGCGTGCCGGAGGAGTACCGCGCCTGGACCTCCTCAAGCGAAGCAAACGACATGCGCGCCGTCACCATCGAGGTCTCCAACGACGGCTACGGCCCCGACTGGCACGTCTCCGACGCCTCCCTTGAAGAACTGATCTCCCTGTGCGTCGACATCTGTCTGCGAAACGGCATTGAAAAACTGGTCTATACAGGCGACACGCGCGGAAACCTGACCATGCACAAGTGGTTTGCCGCGACCGACTGCCCGGGTCGGTATCTCGAAAGCCGCTTTCCCTACATCGCCCAGCGCGTAAACAACGCCCTTGCCGCGCCGTAAAAATGCGCGCGAAAAACCGGATTTCATATAAAAAGACGGGAGCCCTTCCCGTCTTTTTTTCGTCGGAACCGCGCCGGTTCAGCCTTTTTTCTTTTTCGTTTTTTTGTCGTGCCGCTGCATGGTCTCAACGATCTCGCCGTCCCAGACCGTGCGCTCGGGCCCAAGCGTGCCGTACATGGTATTTTCATACGAATACGCGAGTTTCGCGGTCCGGATCAGCCGCTCATTTTCCACGTCGTCGGAAAACGTGCCCAGCCGGTCGAAGACGTCGCGCGTGAGTTCATAGTCGTACTGTTCGCGCCCTTCCCGGCTTGTGTAAATGATCTCCGCGAAATACCGTCCGGTATCGGGATCAAAAAACGCGGTCCAGT
>CAMVBD010000044.1 GCA_947165615.1 uncultured Clostridia bacterium
GTGTTTTTTCTTCTTCCGAAAAACCGGCGCCCGAGGCGGATTTTGCCGAGCGGTTCCGTCGTCTGAACGAAAGCAAAAAGCCGCAGACTTCGGCTTTCCCGACCGCGCGCGTTCTCGGACAGGCGTTCAGGACCTACATCATCGCGGAATGTGAGGATAAACTTTTCATTATAGATAAACACGCCGCCCATGAGCGGATGCTGTTCAACGCCCTGTCAAAAGGAGAAAACGGGTTCCATTCACAGCTTCTGCTTTCACCCGTTCCCGTTCCGCTGTCCGGCGCCGAATACGCGGCGGTCATCGGAAATCTGGACGTGTTTGCGAAAGCCGGCTATGAGATCGAGGATTTCGGCGGGTCCACCGTGCTTGTCCGGTCCTGTCCCGTGGAACTGACGAAAGAAAACGTCTGCGCTCTCGTACAGGAATTGGCAGGAAAGCTTCTCGCCGGAGACCGGGCTCCGGTGCCGGAAAAACTAAACTGGCTCTGGCATTCCACCGCCTGCCGCGCCGCGATCAAGGGCGGCGATGAGATGACGCTTACCGAAATGCAGAGTTTTACGGACCGCCTGCTGCAGGACCCTGACGTCCGCTACTGCCCGCACGGCAGACCGGTGCTCTATGAACTGACGCGGCATGAACTGGAAAAACAGTTCGGCAGACTTGGCTGATGGATACGAACAGGACGCAAAACAAGATCCCCGTGATCGCGGTCGTAGGCCCCACGGCGTCCGGAAAAACGGCGCTTGCGGTCTCGCTTGCAAAGGCTTTGGACGGGGAAGTGATCTCGGCGGATTCCATGCAGATCTACCGGGGAATGGATATCGCCACGGCAAAACCGACGCCCGAAGAAATGGCAGGCGTCCGGCATCACCTGCTCGATTTCGTCGATCCGACCGAGACCTACAGCGTCAAGCAGTTCTGCGTGGACGCCGGACGCGCCGCAAAAGATATTGCTTCCCGCGGAAAAATGGTCATCGTCGCCGGCGGTACGGGACTTTACGTGGACGCGCTTCTCGGCGGCCTGCGTTTTGAGGAAGAACCGGATCATACCGAACTGCGGCAAACGCTGCTTTCCCGGCTGGAAACCGAGGGACGGGAGCCGCTGATCCGTGAACTCCTGCTTGCCGACCCCGACCTTGAGGGGAAAATCGACCTGCAAAACGACCGCAGACTTCTCCGCGCCTTGGAGGTTTATTTCCTGACCGGAGAAAAACCGTCTGTGCGCCGATCCCGCGCAAAAACCGGCGAATCGGACTATGATCCCTTCTATCTCGGTCTGTTTTTTCACGACAGACAAGCCCTTTATGACAGAATTTCTCTTCGTGTCGACCGGATGCTGGAAGCAGGTCTTCTGGATGAAGCAATAACATTTTACCAGAGTCCTTCTTCCGCCACTGCAGTCGCCGCGATCGGATATAAAGAACTTAAGCCGTATCTTGACGGCGTGATCCCACTTGCTGCGACTGTTGAAAACCTGAAAACCGCGACCCGGCATTATGCGAAGCGGCAGCTGACGTGGTTCGGCAGAAATCCGGATCTTGTCCGCCTGTACGTCGACGAGCCGGACGCGCGATCCTTGGAAGAACGTGCTTTTGCCAAGGCCGAACAATTCCTTCTGCAAAGGAGGCATACGAATGCGTGAATACGACGGGACTCCCACCCGTAAAAAAGGAGAAATCAAAAAATTCAATACAAAAAAAATCAGACTTACGAATATAGATTTCAACACTTCGAACCCCGTGCTTACAAGGATCGTAATGATTCTGCTGATCGTGACGGTCCTTGTGTACGGCGTATACCAGTTCATCGTGCTTGAAAAAAACAAGTCGCCGCTAAAAACGCAGACCGCGTTGGAGCGTACAATAACGCGGACCGTGTCTGCGCGCGGCGTCGTTATCCGGCAGGAAAGCGTATTGCCGTCCGTTGCCTCCGGCACCGTGGTCCCCGCGATCACGAACGGGAGCAAGGTCTCTCAGGGCGATACGGTCGCCAGCGTCTTTTCTTCCGCGTCGGACGCCGCCAATATCCTGCGATTAAAGGAAGTCGAAAAGGATATCTCTTATTACGAGAATATCGAGTCTTTATCCTTCGGCAGTATGTATACGGATATCGAAACGTATCGGCACAATATCTCCAAAAGCCTGTATGCCGTGACGGATCTGATCGAATCGAATCATCTTTCGCTTCTCGGCGACTCGCTGCAGGAACTCAGCCTTTGGACGACCCGCCGTCAGATCTCGACCGGAACGGTAGTCGACGTCAGCGAACCGCTTTCCAGACTCGAATCGTTAAGAAATCGCTATACCGGCGCTTATGGGGATTCCAGACTTGTTACGGCAGATCGCTCCGGGTATTACGTCAATATCGTGGACGGGTTTGAATCGAAAACGGATTATGAAGCCGTCCTGACCATGTCTACCGCGGAAGTGCAGTCGCTTCTGGATCAAACGCCTCAGACCGGGAATACCTACGTCGGAAAACTCATTACCGAATTTAACTGGTATTACGTATGCATCGCGCCTGAAAAAGAGACCGATCCGCTTCGCGTCGGCAGCACAGTCACGCTGACCTTCCCATCCATGTCCGTCCCAAATATGAAAATGACGCTTCGCGCCAAGAATCCGGACGGAACGGGAAATACGGCGCTTGTGTTTTCTTCAAACCTGATGAATGCGGAAGTTGCCTCCCTTCGTCTGGAAAACGCCGAGATCCTTTTGGAATCCTTTACGGGATTTCAGGTCGATATGAGCGCTCTGCGTAAAGTTGACGGCGTTGACGGCGTTTATGTTCAGGTCGGCAATATCGTTCAGTTCCGTAAAGCAAAAAAAATCTACGCCGAAAATGACATCATTCTGATCGGCGCGGAAGAGGGAGAGTCCGGTTACATCCGTCTGTACGACGAAATAATCTTGGAAGGGATCGACTTATATGACGGAAAAATTATCAATTGAATCACGCTTCCGATTCATAGAGGATCAGTATAAAGAGATCCTCGAAAAAATAGCGGAGGCGGCTGTAAAAAGCGGAAGAAGTCCTTCGGACGTACGGTTTATGGCTGTCACGAAAACGCATGAACCCGTTCTTATCAATCACGCGCTGTCCCTCGGTGTTGACCTGATCGGCGAAAACAAGGTGCAGGAACTGCTTAGCAAATGGGAGTATCTTTCCCCGCCGGACGTCGAAAAACACCTGATCGGACACTTGCAGTCCAACAAAGTCCGAAAGATCGTCGGCGTCGTTTCCATGATCCAGTCCGTAGATTCCGTCTCTTTGCTGCAGGAAATCGAACGGCAGAGCGCTCTGAAAGGACTCACGACGGACGTTTTGCTTGAAGTCAATATCGGCGAGGAATCCGCAAAAACCGGTCTTTCGCCCGACTCCGTATTTGCAACGGCTTTTTCGGTCGAGGCGCTCCCGCACGTCCGGCTGCGCGGACTGATGGCTGTCCCGCCGATTTGCGAGACGGAAGCCGAAATACGCGGATATTTCGCAAAAATGAGGCGGATCTACGAAGACGTAAAAGCGCTGACCCTCCCGACTGCGGCCATTGACACGCTGTCGCTCGGGATGTCTCAGGATTACGTGCCTGCGATTCTTGAGGGAAGCACGCTTGTCCGCGTCGGCAGCGCGTTGTTCGGAATGCGGCGCTACTGACGCCGGCAAGGTTCTCCTGCAATAAGGTTTTATTTACATAAAAAACAGTTTTGATAACAGAAAGGATACGTTATGAGATTCGGAGAAAAATTCAAAAAAGCGTTTGGCCTGGATACGGATTTGTACGATGACGACGCGGGCTATGAAGAAGATGAAGAGGAAGAGTACGAAGACCCTGCTCCGGAGCAGCCTCGCAGACCTTCCTACGAACGCCCTGTTCTTCGTCAGCGGGACACGTCGCCGTCCGTTTCACGCCGCACGCCTACAAAAGTCGTTGACATTCACACGACGGCAAAACTGCAGGTCGTGCTGAAAAAACCGGAGCATTTCGACGAAGCGACCGCAATCGCAGACGAACTGCTGGAACGCCGGACCGTTGTTCTCAATCTGGAGGCGACCGCAAAGGATGAAGCCGGAAAACTGATCTGTTTCCTCAGCGGCGTTGCTTATTCCAACGGCGGCAAACTCAAAAAAATCGCAAACAACACGTATATTATCACGCCCTATAACGTGGACGTTATGGGAGATCTTTTGGATGAACTGGAAAACAACGGGATGTTTTTCGTTTAATGCAATATAAACAGCACAGGAAACAGATATCGAAGTTAGGAAAGGATTGATTGCGAATGCTGACCCCCGACCAGATCAGGGATATCCGGTTTGAAAAAAATGAGGACGGCGCTTATTCCGCGCGCGAAGTGGATGAAGCGCTGGAACAGATCCGGGAAGACTATGCGGAGATCTTTGCGGAAAACGGAAATATGATCCGCAAGATCAGCGTGCTTGCCGCAAAGATCGAGGAATACCGAAAAGATGAAAATGTTTTGCGCGACGTGTTATATAACGCCCAAAAAAGCGCGGATCTGATCGTAGCCGCGGCAAACGACCGCGCCGCCGAGATCGAAAACGCCGCCAGGGATAAGGTTCATCTGATCGAGGCGCAGGCAAACGGGATCATCGACGACGCCAAGCTCAAGGCGGAAAAGATCAACGCTGCCGCCGAAGCGGAATACACCAGCATCATCTCCTCGGCAAAGGTGCTTTCCGACGGCTATCTGAACGCGGCGCGTGAGTCCGCTGACGCTGTAACCAAGGAGACGGAAAAAACAGTAAACGAATTACTGGAAGGCTGTGATTCCAAGGCGACCGCCATGCTCGAAAACGCCCAGAGCAAGTCTTCGTCCTTGCTTGAGGACGCCAACACCGCTGCGGACGCGATCATTGTCAACGCGCAGGGTGAAGCGGAAGATATTCTGAAATCCGCGGAAGAAAAGGCGCTTGCCCGCACGGAAGAGCTTTCCCGCTCCGCCGCAGAAAAAGAGACGGCGGCAAACGAACTCCTCAAAAGTTCAAAGGAAGAGGCCGAGCGGCTGCTTGCCGAAGCGAACGAAAAAGCCGAGACGCTTTTAAAAGAGACCGAGGAAACAACGCGGCGGCAGCTGGAAGAAGCGAATGAAGAAAGCGACCGTATCCGTTCTCAGGCGTCGTCCGCTTCCGAAACGCTCAGGATCCAAACGGAGTCGACTGTTTCCGGCGCTCTCAGCGAGGCTGAACGCCGTGCTTATGAAATGCTGGATATTGCCAAAAAGACGTCTGCCCGTATGATGGATGAGGCAAAAGAAAACTCCGAAACCCTGTTAACGACCGCTCGCGCCGAAGCAGATTCCGTGGTCGAAAACGCAAACAGGTCCTCTTTCCTGAAATATGAAGAAGCAAAGCGCCGTTCCGATGACGTTGTGGAAGAAGTGCGCCAGAAGGCGATCCGCGAATACGAAGCGAAACTCCTCGAAGCAAAAGAGATCTATAACGACGCGGACCGTGTATATAATGAACGCTTAGCCGCGACGGAAAGCGATACGTCCTCCATTTTGGAAAAAGCGCGTGCCCGCGCGGAGGAAATCATCGCAAACGCCGAGACTCTTGCCGAAAAACTCGGCGCCGATAATCAGGAAAAAATCAGACAGGCGCTGGCATATGCCGACGCCGCCGTCGAGCGCAAACTGACCGAAACCAAAGAAAAATGCGCTGAAATGCTTTCGCTTGCGAAAAACGAAGCGGATGCGCGTGTCGGCAGAGCCGAATCCGCCTCTAATGAGTATTTCCGCCAGACGCAGGCGCAGGCCGCGGCTCTGATTATTGCAGCGAATTCGGAGTGCGAGCGTATTCTGACGCTTGTTAAAAAGGACATCCCCCATGACAGCCCCGTCGCGTACTCGATCCGTATGCCGGAACGCGTGCAGCCGATGAAAGACGCGGAAGCCGCCGCTTCGATTTTGAATCAGGTCGGCGTCAGAAACGTTCTGTCGATTGCGAAACCCGTTGTGGAAGCCGAAGATTCCGACGGAATCTTCAATGTGAAGATCGCTCCGACTGTCAGTGAACCGATTGAACCGGCCGCCGTATCGGAGAGCGACCGCGCGGCAGTATTTGCGGATTCCGGCATGGATATTCTGGAAGAAAACAAGACGATCAGACAGACAGCGTCTCCCGTCTCTGTTCCCGAAGAAGTTTCCGTTCCCGGTTTTGACGGCTTGACCGACGATGTGATCTCCGAATTCACTCCGCTTGCGGTTTCTTCCGACTTTACGGTAGAAGACGTCGAAACAGCCGTAGACGCGGCGAATGAGAGCGCGGATAAGCAGACCGCCCAGGCAAAAGAAGAAATTGCCCGGATCCGTGAACTGCCGTTCGCACAACCGACCCTTCCCGAAATCGAAACGCCTGTGGAAGGATCTGTTCAGGAGGCGTCCTCCGAGACCTTAGTGTCCGAGGAGCCGACCTTTGAAAACGTCCATGAAGAGGATATTGTCAAAGAAGAGGAAATCCCGACGGTATCCCCCGAGGACGTATCAAAGGACTCTGAACCCGGTTTTGAAGACTTTGATGATTTTGACGATCTGAATGCTGAGACCGCAGCGTCTGCGCACACCGAAGAGGAAGCGGAGGAGCCCATTGTCGATGATGACTTCTCCGAACTCGGAGACGCGGAGACCGATCCCGAAGAAACCGATGGTTTTGAACCGTTGGATACTATTGAAAAAGAAGTCTCTGAACACGTTGGGACGGAGGAATCTCTCCGTGAGGAACCGGCGTCTGTTGATGATTTTGCGGACTTTGACGATTTCGAGACTTTCGGGGACGATCTTTCCCCGGAAGATGACTTTGCGGAAGATGACGTCTCGCAATCCATCATGTCCAAACTGGCAGAGATCCGTGAAAGCGCCGAAGAGACCGTCCAAGAAGATCTCGCGGGGGCAAATGCCGTGGAGGAATTTGAGAATATCGAAGATGCCGCTGCCGCTGTCGAGCCGCAGCCCGAGACAAAGGAAGAGGCGTTTGAAGCGTTCGAGGAGTTTGAGTCTTTTGGCGATGAAGCCGGCTTTGATGAAATCGGTTCCGCCCCGTCTCCCGTGACTGAGAATCATGACGGTTTTGATATTGATTTCTCCGTCTTTGAAAAAGAGCAGGCCTCTCAGCCGCGGCCCTCTGCGCAGAACAACCAAAAAGGCAAAAACAAAAAGAAAAGAAGAAAGTGATCCATGAATAAAAAACGCATTCTGACTTTGGTCCTTCAAATTGGCGGAATCGCGCTGCTGGTATACGTCGATTATCTTCTGAAAGAGTTGGCTGTCAGATCCCTTTCCGATGGGCCGACGGTCCTGATCCCGAATGTGCTCGGACTGCGGCTCACCCAGAATACCGGCGCCGCTTTTTCGATGTTTTCTTCCTCGCCGACCGTCCTTTCGATCTGCACGGGGATCGCGCTTGCGATCATTATGATCGTCATGACCCTTATAAAGAACAAGCCGCGTATCTATGATGTTCTTGTCCCGCTGATTGTTGCCGGCGGCGCCGGAAACCTATTGGACCGTATCCGTCAGGGTTACGTGATCGATTACATCGAAACGCTGTTTATCCGGTTCCCGATCTTCAATTTCGCGGATATCCTGATTACCTGTTCCTGCATCGCGCTGATCGTATATCTGGTTTATGAAATGATCAGCGACCGGAAAAAGGAAACGGAAACGCAGGCCAAAGAAAAAGAGACCGAATTATGACACGCCAAAGTTTTACGGTTCCTGCGGACTGCCCGTCCGAACGGATGGATAAATACCTTGCGTTGGTCCTTCCGGACTGTTCCCGCTCTCAGATCCAAAAGCTTCTCGAAGACGGAAGCGTTACGTGCAACGGTCAAAAGACCGCTAAAAGCGAAAAAGTACACCCCGGCGACGTGATCGAGATCGAAATACCCGACCCCGTCGAATTGACGGCTGTTCCGCAGAATATCCCCATTGAGATCGTGTACGAGGACGACGCACTTTTGGTCGTAAACAAACCGAAGGGGATGGTCGTACATCCCGCCCCCGGAAATCCGGACGGTACGCTTGTAAATGCGCTGCTGTACCACTGTCAGGGGCGGCTGTCTTCGATCAACGGCGTCATCCGTCCCGGGATCGTGCACCGGATCGACAAGGACACGTCGGGGCTTCTTCTCGTCGCAAAAACAGACGAGGCGCACGCGTCTCTGTCAGAACAGA